>JBQCJO010000189.1:0-2163 GCA_051952735.1 Rhizomicrobium sp. | reverse complement strand
CCGGTGTTCATGCCGGGATCGCGTTTCCACTGGCTGCTGGCGCGCTGGCGCATGGCCAAGCGCGGCGATCCCGATCTTGCGGAACGCGCGGCCAAGCGGCGGGACATTTTTGAATCGCTGGAGTTCGTTGAGCGCGGTTATCGCGGCCGCGGCGCGTTCAAAAGCTGGCCCGACCAGATGGTGCACGATTATCTGAAAGGTGGGTTGCTGCCGACGGAAGACGGACAAGTGCGTCTCGCCTGCTCGCCCGCCTGGGAGTCGCAGACCTTCCGCATGGCGCCGCGCGGCGTCACGCAAGCCGTGCGCGGATTGAAATGCCCGGTGACATTGATTCATGCGGGACAGAACAGCACCTGCCCGGAAACCGAAGCGCTGCGCTTCGTGAAGAACCATCGGCGCACCCGGCGCGTGCTCATCGAGAAGGCGACACATTTCCTGCCGATGGAATATCTGAACGTGGTGCAAAAAGAGATCGCACGGATGGCGCATCGCGCGCCGCTCTGATTATCCGGCGAACCGGCTCTCCAGCCGTGCCAGCAATTCTTCACGGCTGAAACCGAGCGCTTCGAGCCGGCCCGAGCGCGCGAAGATCGCAAGCCCCGCCAACGCAGCGGCAATCAATACGACATCGCCCTGCCCTTCGCGGCTTCTGCCGCCGCCGGCAGCATCGGACAACGCGGTGAGCGCCGCTATGAGCCGGCCATTGAACACCCGCTCGGCTTCGCCCGATCCGGCCGTGGACGGCAGCGCGGATGAGACGGCGGCAAAGGTCTCGGTGTGCTCCAGATGATCGAACGCAACGGCCGCGGCAGCGTGAAGCTTGCCGTCGCCAATCTGCATCTCCTCGCGCATGGCGCGGGTGAGCGCCGACAGATCTTCGGCGGCGAGCGCCAGAAGCAATTCATCCTTGTTCGCGAAATAGCCATACAGCGCGGCGGGCGCATATCCCGCTTCGGCCGCGACGGACCGCAGCGACAGATCGCGTGCGCCATCCCGCGCGGCCACGCGGCGGGCGGCACTGAGAATCGCGGCGCGCGTCGCCGCGTGGGTGCGGCTGCGGCGGGTTTCGCGGTGCTGCTCGACGAGACTCATCTGCGCCGACGATACGCGATTCTCCTGCGCGAAAAAAAACCGCCGCCCGTTTCCAGGCGGCGGTTCCAAACGAATCGAAGCGGAGATCAGCCCTTCGGATGGGCCGCTTTGTAAGCGTGGACGGCGGCGTTAAATTCCGCGCCGACCTTTTCCTTGTCACGCTGGTTGTTCGCGACCCGCTTGTTGGCTCCGTCGATGATACCCTGATCCAGCGGCTTGGGATCCTTGGCTTTCGCCGCCGCGGCTTTCTGGCGGTCGAGATCCGCCAGCACGCAGCTTTGATAATCGTCGGAGGCCTTCATGAAGTTCGTGACGTCGTCGCGCGCGTCCTTCATCTGTGCTTCCGTCGCCTTGGTGCCATCGATCGCCGCCGGCGCGAACGGCGCGCCGCCGCATGCGTCCGCCGCCATAGCCGGCGCCGCCGAGATCAGGATCGCGGCAACCGCGAGGCCGATTTTACCGAACATGCTCATACTCTCCCCTTGGGGTTTGCCCTCACTTCGGGGAGTGAAGCACAGGTGATGCGGCGGAATAAAGGCTTCCGCGCAGGCCTGGCTAAACCGCCGCGGCGTAAGGCGGCGCGGGATCGTACTCCATGAAACGCTGTACATTGCGGGCGAAGTCCGGACTTTTGATCTGGCCGAGCAGCCACAGCGCCATGTCGATGCCCGCCGACACGCCGGCCGCCGTGACGACATTGCCGTCCTGCACATAGCGAACTTTTTCCACCACTTCGGCGGCTTCATTACGCGCGCGCAATTGATCGATGTATCCCCAATGGGTGGTGACGCGCTTGCCTTTCGCGGGCCCGGCGGCGGTGAGCAACAAGGCGCCGGTACACACGCTTGTGACCCAGGTGCAATCCGCGGCCGTTCTGGCGATCCAGGCCAGCAGCTTTTCATTGTTCACTTCCGCGCGCGTGCCCTGCCCGCCGGGGATCAGGATGATGTCGAGCTTGCCGCAATTCTCGATGGTGGCGTCGGGCAATACGCGCATGCCCTTGCGGCACAGCACAGGCTCGTTCTTCTGCGCGATCATCAGGGTTTCGAACGGCTTCTCGCCGCCGGAATA
>JBQCJO010000188.1:0-3078 GCA_051952735.1 Rhizomicrobium sp. | reverse complement strand
GAGGCGATCGGCCTTGAACGGCTTTTCGATGAAATCGTAAGCGCCCTTCTTGATCGACGCGACGGCCGTTTCGATGGTGCCGTGACCGCTGATCATCACCACCGGAAGGTCGGGATATTCCCGCTTCACCTGCTCCAGAATCTGGATGCCGTCGAGCTTGCTTCCCTGCAGCCAGATGTCGAGAACCAAAAGCTGCGGCCGCCGCAGACGCAGCGCGGCGAACGCGCCATCGCTGTCAGCGGCGACGCGGGTTTCATAACCTTCATCGCCGAGAATGCCGGCAATCAGGTCGCGAATATCCTCTTCGTCATCGACGACGAGGACTTCAGGCGCGATTAAAGATCCGTTCTTGCTCATCCCCAACTTCCGTTTTTTCTACGCCGGCTTCACGCACTTTCTTCTGCCTCAGCGGCAGCACCATGAAGACCTCCGCGCCCGTGCGGTCGTCGCTGCGGTCGGAAATGGAAAGCTCTCCGCCGTGGTCTTCAAATATCTTGCGCACGATGGCGAGGCCGAGGCCCGTGCCTTTCGCGCGCGTGGTCACATAAGGCTCCGTCAGGCGGTGTTTATGCTCCGGCGGCAAGCCGACGCCGTTGTCGATCACACGCAGGAACACGCGATCATCGGAAGGCTCGACCTGAATTTCGATTTTGCCCGGCGCGTCGTCGCCCTTTTCGATGCGCGTGGAAATGGACTCGCCGGCGTTTTTCAGAACATTCGTGAGTGCCTGAGATATCAAGCGCCCGTCACATTCAACGCGAAGCATGTCCGGCGGCATCTTCGCCGTGTAGGCGATGTGTGGGTTGCCTTCGCGCTGCAGGAATACCGCCTGCTGTACGAGCTCCTGCACAACCTCCTGCCGCATGACCGGCTGCGGCATGCGCGCAAACGACGAGAATTCGTCCACCATGCGGCCGATATCGCCAACTTGCCGCACGATGGTGTCCACGCACTGGTTGAAGATTTCCGGATCGGTCGTCACTTCGCGCGCATATTTTCGCTTGAGACGTTCCGCGGAGAGCTGGATCGGCGTGAGCGGGTTCTTGATCTCATGTGCGATGCGCCGCGCCACATCCGCCCATGCGGCGGTGCGCTGCGCGGACACCAGATCGGTGATGTCGTCAAACGTGACGACGAAGCCGGCGTCGCCGCGCTCGCTGTCCACCTGAACACTGAGGTTGCGAACCTTGCCGGCGCGCTTGACGCTCACCTCGCCGCTCGCGCGGCCCACCGGCTCGTGCACCGCCTTGCGAATGAGAGCCGAAAGCTCGGGCATGACCTGCGAATAATGCTGACCTTCGATCTCCTGCGGCGCCGCATCGAGCAGCCGCTCCGCGGCGCGGTTGAGCAGCGTCACGTTGCCTTCGTTGTCCAGGCCGACGACGCCCGCGCTCACACCGGCCAGCACGGCTTCGGTAAATCTGCGGCGCATGTCGATCTGATGGCTTGCCTCGACCAACTCCGCGCGCTGGGCGCGCAATTGCGACGTCATGCGATTGAAGGCATGCCCCAGCACGCCGACTTCATCATCGCTGCGCTCCACGGCCACTTGCGCTCGCAGATCACCCGCCGACACCCGCTCTGCGGCGCCGATGAGCTGTGAAATGGGACGCACAAGCCGGTTCGCGGCCCAAAGGCCCATCCATATCGCGGCCAACAGCATCAGCACCGAGACCATGCCGTAAAGCTCGGCAAAGATGATCTGCATGCCGGCGCGGTTGCGCTCCATGAGCTTGTATTGCGCCGAAGCTGCGGTAGTCCGCTGGTAGTAGGCGAACACAGTCGGATCGACTTTGCGCAGCACCAGCAGATAAGCGTCGTTCAGGGCCTGCATGCGGATCAGCGCGCGCACCACGCCGATATTGGAGTTCGCATCGATGACGATGTTGCCGCCGGATGCCTGCGCGAAGTCGGACGGGGACGGCGATTTGGTGTCCGCGACGCCCTGCTCCTTCGTGCTGCCGAGCATGGTGCCGTGCGAGTCATAAATATAGGCAGCCTGCAATCCGCGATCGCGCGCCATGTCGGCGAGCTGCGCGAACAGGAAGTCCGGCTTCACATGCCGGTTCGCGTCGAACAGGCGCGGGTCCTGTTCGATGCCGTTGGCGATGGCGAGCGCGTCGGCGGTGATGGAGTTCTCGTGCTCCTTCACATAGCGCTCCGCCACAGCAATAGAGTTCTCGATTGCGCCCTTCACGCGCGGCGCGAACCATTGCTCGATACCGAGATTGAGCGTGAGGACGGCGAACACGGCCACGAAGACGGCCGGGATCACCGCGATGATGCTGAACATCGCCACGAGGCGCACATGCAGCCGCGCACCCGCCGAACCGGACTTGCGCTCGGCCCAAAGCCGCGTCAGCCGCCATGCGATCAAGGCGCCCAGCGACAGCACCAGGGCGAGATTGACCAGCAGCAGCGCCAGCATCACCGAAGATGTCGGCGTGTAGGCAACGCCGCCGGTCACGATGCCGTAGGTCAGGCTGCCGGATGCGATAACGAGAAGTGCTACGCCGAACGCCGCCAGCGACGGGCGGGAGACGGAGCGAAACATGCCCAGCAGACCACCCGGAGGGCCATTGGGCGAAGGCGTATCCAGGGTGTTGGTCGTCGCCATTCACGCCCTTCAGGCAGCCGCCAACGGCGCTAAGTGCCGGTCAGCGTTTGATATTGGGACGCGCAGTGTAGCGATGCCACAGCGTGTTGCAAGAATGCCGCGATGCAAAAGCGCAACAAAGTTAAGGGCCTAGTCCGGCTTGAGGCCTCGCACGACTTCCAGGCCCAGGTCGCGGATTTTCTTGCGCAACGTGTTCCGGTTCAGGCCCAGCAGGTGCGCGGCGCGGATCTGGTTGCCGCGCGTCGCAGCCAAGCAAATGGAAAGCAGCGGCCGCTCCAATTCCTGGAGCATGCGGTCATAAACGCCAGGCGGTGGAAGCCGATCGCCATGCTCGGCGAAGTAGCGGGTGAGATGATGTTCGACCGCGGCGGACAACGAGTCGCTCTGCCCCGCTTCGCCGGCAGCGCTCGCGCGCGGTGGCTCTTTCAATTCCGCGGCGATTGCGGACTCCGGAATCGTTT
>JBQCJO010000187.1:0-3346 GCA_051952735.1 Rhizomicrobium sp. | reverse complement strand
TTTGCCCCCCGCCCCTGACCCATGGGCCATCTCCCACAACCCCCGCGCCTCTCCGGCATATTCCAAAACCGGGGGGGGCGGGGGCTTTTCCGGCGGCCCCGCGCCATCTTTCCGGGGGAATGAAATGAGTGATGCAAACAGCATGGCCGATCTGAAGAAGGCCATCGCGGACGGACACGCCGAAGCGGTCAAACGCCTGCAGGACTGGATCGCGCTACCCACCATCGCGGCGGAAAAGCGCAACACGCCGCAAGGCGCCGAATACATGGCCAAGCTCGCCACCGATGCGGGCTTCCAGAATGTCGAGATCGTGCAGACCAGCGGCATCCCCGGCGTGTTCGGCACGCTGGACGCGGGCGCACCCAAAACGCTCGCCGTCTATTTCATGTACGACGTGAAGCAATACGATCCAAAGGAATGGTCCTCGCCGCCGCTGGAAGCGAAGATCATCGACAAGCCCGGCAAGGGCAAAGTGATGATGGCGCGCGGCGCCGTGAACCAAAAAGGCCCGGAAGCCACCTTCCTCGCCGCGCTGCACGCCATGAAGAAATCCGGCCGGAAGCTGCCGGTGAACCTCGTGCTTATCTGCGAAGGCGAAGAAGAAATCGCTTCGCCGCACTTCTCGGAGATCGTGCGCAAGCCGAACGTCCTCGCCGCTCTCAAGAAATGCGTCGGCGTGATGATCCCCAGCGCCGATCAGGACACCAGCGGCGCCGTCGTCATCGAACTCGGCGCCAAGGGCGTGATGGAGCTGGAGCTTGTGTCCAGCGGCGAGAAATGGGGCCGCGGCCCGACCAAAGACCTTCATTCGAGTTGGAAAGCCGCGGTGGACAGCCCCACCTGGCGCCTCGTTGAAGCGCTCAAGACACTCGTCACGCCCGACGGCAACAAGCCCGCGGTCGACGGCTGGTACGAGAATGTGAAGCCGCTGACGGCGCATCAGAAGGATCTCATTGCCAAGGCGACGGCAAAGGAGAACGAAAAGGAAGAGATGAAGGCGCTCAACGTCTCGCACTGGATCGACGATCTGCCGTTCGAGAAAGCGATGGAACGCCTCGCCGCCGAACCGACGATCAACATCGAAGGACTTGTCGGCGGCTATACCGGCCCCGGCGGCAAGACCATCCTGCCTTCGCGCGCCGTCGCCAAGATCGACTGCCGCCTCGTGCCGGACATGACGATGGAAGAAGCCAAGCGCAAATTGCGCGCGCATCTGGACAAGCGCGGATTCAACGACATCGAGGTCAATGTCACCGGCGGCTACGATCCCACACAGACGGATGAAAACAGCCTCTTCATTCGCGCGCAGATCGAGACTTACAAGAAGCTCGGTATTCCTGTGAGTTTCAGTGCGCGTTCCGCGGGCTCATGGCCGGGTGTGAACTTCACCGGCGCACCGGTCAGTCTGCCCGCCGGCGATTACGGCACCGGCTACGGCACGGGCGCGCACGCGCCGGACGAATATTTCGTCATCGAAAGCAGCAATCCGAAGATCAACGGCATGGACGAAGCGGCTTACGCCTACATCGCCTATATGCAGCAGATCGCGGATATGAACTGACGTCTATCTGCCGGAAGTATCGAGTGCCGCGCCGTCACGCAGAATCGCGTTGGCGGCGCGGGTGTATTTGTTGCCATCATCGTGCAGCACCAATCCCGGCAGCAACGCAAACGGTGCACGCGATCCCTTCACGGCGCGAACGAGAATGCGCTTCGCCGGTTCGCCGGCGCGCGGCCAGAGCGGAAACACGCAAACGCCGCGCTCGCCCAGCACCGACAGCGCCTCCGCCAGCCTGTCCGCGCGCAGTACAGCCGTGAATGTCCCGTTGGAGACGACGCGCTTCATCCCCGCGGTCAGCCAGTCCGCCAGCGATCCGCGATCCTGAAGCGCCAGCGCGCGTCCTGCGTCAGGTGACGTCAGCCCGTCGCCATCGTGGAACGGCGGATTGCACAGCACATGCTCGAAACTGCGGCGCAGTTCACCCGGCACATCCAGCGCATCGCCGGCAACGAACTGCACGCGCGCATTCAATTCGTTCTCGGCGGCATTCTCCTCAGCCAGAACCGTCAACTCCGGATCGATCTCGATTCCGAAAACGGAACAGCCCGTGCGCCGCGCCAGGCAAAGGCTCGCAGCGCCTGCGCCGGCACCCAATTCCAGAACCTCATCGTCTTCGCGGGCCGGTATGGACGCCGCGAGCATCACCGCATCGAGGCCGGAACGGAAACCGCTCTCCATCTGGCGCACGAGCACGCGCCCGCCGATGAACTTGTCGGCGGTCACATTCATGCGAGGGGCGACGGCGCGGCGAATGCGTCCTTGAGGATCGCCAGTGCCTGCGCCTCGTCCTCGTTCGCCACCATCAGGCGTTGCGGCAAAATGACCATACTCCCGTCCAGAACGCTCATATTCGTATCGAAAACGACGGATTCGATTCCCGCGTCTTTCAGCACGGCCTGCGCGAAATTCAATTCCACAGGATTGTTGGTCTTGAGGATTTCCCGCACGTCCCTGCCCGTTCTGCAACACCCGGCCACAATGCAACCGGGCGTCCTTGACCCGCCTTGGTGCGGCTCCCTAAATGTCTTCCAGCAACGGGGCGGACGGCAAGGCTTTTGGACTACGAGCGCACATGAGCACGGCCGAGGCACTAAAGGTTCCCGCTGACAAACTGTCCCCCGTGGACCGTCTCCATGCGCTCGTCGCCCACGACATGGCCGCGACCGACCGTGCCATCCACGATCGGCTGGGCAGCGCCGTCACCCTCATTCCCGATCTCGCCAAACACCTGATCGATTCCGGCGGCAAGCGTCTGCGCCCGCTTCTTACCCTCGCCGCCGCCCGCATGTGCGGTTACACCGGCGACCGCCATGTCCGGCTCGCCGCCGCGGTGGAGTTCATCCACACCGCCACGTTGCTGCATGACGATGTCGTGGATGCCAGCGAACTTCGCCGCGGCAAGCTCGCCGCCAATCTGGTGTGGGGCAACAAGCCGTCCATCCTCGTCGGAGACTTCCTGTTCTCCCGCGCGTTCCAGCTCATGGTCGAGACCGGCAAGATGGATGTGCTGAACATCCTCGCCGGCGCTTCCGCCGTCATCGCGGAAGGCGAAGTGATGCAGCTCAAATCCGCCAACAATCTTGCCACCACCGAAGACGATTATTTGCGCGTTATCGAAGCCAAGACGGCGACGCTGTTTTCGGCATCCGCCGAATCGGGCGCGCTGCTTGCCGGCGCATCACCCGATGAAGTGGCGGGATTGAAGGCTTACGGCCACAATCTCGGCATCGCCTTCCAGCTTGTGGACGACGCGCTCGACTATTCCGGCCGCGCCGCGCAGATGGG
>JBQCJO010000186.1:0-5725 GCA_051952735.1 Rhizomicrobium sp. | reverse complement strand
CAAGCTATGTTCCAGTGCTGGGGCGCGATCGCGCCATTGGGAACGTATCCATGCGCGCGTGGGCGCCACGGCCTTGAAGGCAAACAGGGCTGGTTGAATTGACATTCGTTTCGGAAGGCCAGTTGGCCAAACAGACCGATCGTTCTGCGGACGCGCTTTCCGATGCGGGCCTCGCGCACCGTATTCTCGAGGCCGCGCCCGCGATCATCTACGTCTACGACATTCAAAACGAGCGCAGCGTTTTTCAGAACCGCCGCTTCGGGGACTTGCTCGGCCATAGCGGCCCCGCGACGCCCGAAGGGGACTGGAAGAAGTATGTCCATCCGGACGACGCGATGCGGTTCCTGGAGCATCGGCGCAATCTCAAGACCATCAGCGCCGGCGAAACGTTGTTCTGGGAGTTCCGCATGCGCGCGGCCGACGGGCAATGGCGCTGGTTTTTGAGCCGCGACGTGTTGCTCTCACCCGACGCCGCGGGCAAGCCGCATCTCATCGTCGGCAGCGCCTCCGACATCACCGAGCAGAAGAGCGCCGAAGAACATAAAGAAATCCTGTTCGGCGAAATGCGCCATCGCGCGAAGAACCTGATCTCGCTGGTGGAGGCCATCGGCCGGCTGTCGCGCCCGCGGGGCCGGCCCGACGTGGACGCTTTCATCGACGCCTATATGGAACGCCTGAAGGCAATCCTGCGAACCGGCGATATCGTGTTGTCGTCGGACACACGCACGGCGGACCTGCAGGCGGTGATCGAAACCGCGATCGCACCGTTTCAGAACGAGCAAGGGCCGGCGCGTATCATGGTACGGGGTCCGCATGTCGCCTTGCCGGAACGCACCGCAGGCAGCGTTGCGCTCGCATTCCATGAGCTTGCCACCAATGCGATGAAATACGGCGCGTTGTCGGTCCCGGCCGGCTCCGTCACCGTGCGGTGGACTCTGACGGACGACGACGCCGCGCAGCATTTTGCGATGGAATGGAAAGAGAGCGGCGGCCCGCCCGTCTCAACGCCCACCGCGGAAGGGTTTGGCGGACGAGTCATCCGTCACAGCATCGCGCACGAAGCCAACGGCAAGATCGCGCTCGACTATCTGCTGGACGGCCTGCGCTGCGGCTTCACGTTCGATATTCCGAAGACGCAGAGCGCTTAAAGCCCGTCAGTGCATCGTTTGAGACGTGCCGGTGCCCGACGCCGTCGAGCTTGCGGCCTGCGGCGCGCGGATGGCGGGGCCTTGCGTTCCCGAATGGACCGGCAAGCGCAGCGAGAGCCGGGATTTTCCTTCCGGTGTCTTCTCGATCCAGTATTCGCCTTTGAGCTGCTCGGCCAATGCCGCGAGAATGCGCTGCGGAGAAGGCCGCCCGGTATTGATAGGCGCGGTTGCGAAGACGCCGTCCTCCACCCAGAGAATGAGATGGCCAGGGCCGTCGCCGCCGAAGAACAACTCGACGTTGCGAACCATCTCATCCTTGTGTGGCGAGAAGAGTTCGATCGTCAGCGCTTCCACCGCGAAGAACGCAACCGGCGTCGCCATGTCCGGCGGCAGAAGCCAGTCCTCCGCATTGACGATCAACCGGTAGCGGATGCCGCTCTCCACCGCGATCGTCCGCATCTGATCGGCCAGCTCGGCGATAAGCTTTCGCATGTCCAGGATCGGCGTCGTGTCGTTCATCTCCATCAGCCGCTGGATCAGCGTCAGTGCGCCGACGCGGGCCAGGATCTGCGAGAACGCAAGCTGGCTCGCGCCATCGTCGATGTTCTGCGAATAGAGGCTGATGAGGCTCGCTACGATCTGAAGATTGTTCTTGATGCGATGATGGATCTCGCGCGCCATCGCGGATTTCTGCGTCAAGGCGGAGCTCAGTGTGCGATCGCGGTCGCGGATGGACGTGGCCATGTTTTTCATCTCATGGCCCAGCACCCGGAACTCCTCCGGCGCCTCCTCCAGCTCGTTCAGCTCCAGCGCGAAATGGTTCTGCGCATAGGCCGTCGACACGCGCTTGAGATAAGTCGTCCAGCGGATCACGAACCGCTGCGTGCCCAGCCACATGGCGATCGATGCGAGGATCACCATCAGGATCGGCAGCAGGATATTGCCCAGAAGATAGATGCGCGTGACGCCGAACGGCATCGGCTCGGGCATGGCAAAAGCGATCAGCCGACGGCTCCCGGGAATCTGCTCGGCCGTCCAGCGCCAGCGGCCATGATCGCTGTCTGTAGCCTTGAACGTGTGCTGCTTGTGATCGGCGAAGGATTTCGAGATCGCCTGATTCAGCCCCGCGGGCACAGTCTTGTTCGACGCGAAGATCGTTCCGCCGCGATCCACGATCACCATCAGCGCCGCCGGCGGCAAGCGACCGTAAGGATCGGTCTGGCTGACCCAGCGCAGGTCGAGCGAGGCAATCAGCGCCCCTTCGAACCCGGCGGCGCCGTTATGCAACGGTAACAGATAGGGAAGAATCTTGCGTTGTGCCGCGCCGCTATAGAGGACCGGCGGGATTCCCGCTGTCTTGCGTTGCGAAACGCGCTTCCACCACGCGAATTTTGAATAGTCGGCAGCGTCGAATGTGCCGGTTGCCGAACACACGGGCCGTCCGTCCGCGCTCACATAGGTGATGTTGAGAACGCTCGGCAGCCCGACAATGGCGGTCTTGAGCATCGTTGTGCATTCGCCATCCCCCGCCCGAAGCTCCGGGCGGCCCGCCAAACCGTTCAGCAAATGCGACGTGCCGACGAAGATGTTCTGCTCGTTATGGGTCGCGTAGGTCGCGGTCTGGCGCAGCAACTCGTCAAGCGCGGCCTGGCGGGCTCGCACATGCATGACGCCCTGCGCGATGCTTGCGATGGCCAGCGGCGCAAGCGCCAGCACCACGATCAGCATCAATTGCGAGCGAAGAGATTTCGCCTTCAACACACGCCAGCGCCCCCCGCATGGCGACGGTCCTTACCCGGGAGCCTTCTCCGTGACGGACCGGCCGAATGTGAAGAACGCATCGGTGGGATCACCCGGTTGTTCCGACCGGCTCGGTAATACGCCATCTTTTCCTTCAACAAGGCTTTCGAGCCGCTTGCGTGCGCGCGAGACGCGGCTCTTGATCGTTCCGACGGCGCAGCCGCAGATCGCGGCGGCTTCGTCATAGCTGAATTCCCCAGCCGTCAGGATGAGCGCTTCCTTCTGCTCGAAGGGAAGCTGATTGAATGCCCGCATCAGATCCGAAAGATCCAGCGAAGCATGCTGCTCCGGCTCCATGCTTTCCGAATGCAGGCCTTCCGTCGCGGCGTAGTTGGCCACGGTCTTCGCGCGGCGATGGTTCGAATAGAACTCATTGCGCAGAATGACGAAGAGCCATGCCTTAAGATTCGTGCCGGGGCGGAATTTGTCGCGAGCCTGCAGCGCCTTGGCGAGCGTCTCCTGCGCCAGATCGTCGGCGAGATCGCGCTTGCCGCACAGCGAGCGGGCGAAAGCGCGCAGCACCGGCACCATTTCGACCAGGCCGTTGCGGAAATCCCGCTCCTCTTCCTTGGTCATGGGACGCGGCGGTTCGTGATGTTCGTGTGCGGGAAGGGGCCGGTTCATGCGTCAGCATCCTTCTTGCCGTCGATCTTCTGCAGAAGGGCCATGAACTCATCCGGCACAGGCTCGGAGGCCACGGAATCGAAAAACCGGCGCAGGCCCTGGGTGATCGCCTTTTGCTGCGCCCGGTGGGTCTGCGGCTTGGGTCCGCGCGTCCCCGCCCGGCTCATCGTCGCGTTGGGGTCTCCGGCTGTCACGACGGTACCCTCGCGCATTTTGTCGGCCATGTGTTACTCCAGAACGGAAACATTGGTAATATCAATCGGTTAGAGGTTGCCATTCCTTGCCGCCTCGCCACCTGCCGGTAGGATAACCCAACGGCCTGATTTTTGTTCCCTGGACGGAACTTTGTTTTTGGCACCCCGTTATCTCCCCACAACGACACTTTTTCGAACAACAGAGGCCGCGCCTTATGAGCATGACCGCCACTCTCGGACCGCATCTTCCTTATCTTCGCCGCTACGCCCGCGCCTTGACGGGCTCTCAAACCAGCGGCGATGCCTATGTCCGGGCTTCGCTGGAAGCACTTCTGGAGGGGAACGCCGAACTGGCGAAGGATGTTCCCCCGCGGATTGCGCTCTACCGGCTATTCCATGTCCTGTGGTCGTCCTCGGGAAAATATGAGGCATCCGCGCCTGCGAAGGTCGGCGTCGAAGGCCGTCTGCAATCGCTCCTGCCGACCAACCGCGAAGCTCTGCTGCTGACCGCTGTCGAAGGCTTCACCGTTCCGGAAGTCGCCAAGATTCTGGACTGGAGCGAGTCCGATGTGGAGCAGGCGATCACCGCCGCGCTCAAATCCATCGACCGCGATCTGGAATCGCGCGTCCTCATCATCGAGGACGAGACGATCATCGCGCTCGACATCGAAAACCTCGTCACCGAGATGGGCCACAAGGTCACCGGCATCGCCACCACGCGCGACGATGCGATCCGCATGGCCAAAGAGCAGAAGCCGGACATCATCCTCACCGACATCCAGCTCGCCGATGGCAGCTCGGGCATCGATGCGGCTGTGGCGATCCTGAAGGACTTCGACATCCCGGTGATCTTCATCACCGCCTATCCGGAACGCCTGCTCACCGGCGAGCGCCCGGAGCCGACCTATCTCATAACCAAGCCGTTCAGCCGCGACACCGTGCGCGCGACGCTCGGCCAGGCGCTGTTCTTCCATCGCTCCATGGCGCCGGCGTAATCCTTTCACACGAGCAATGAAGAAAGGCGGCGCGCATGCGTCGCCTTTTTTGTTTCGAGATTGTCATGTCGCATTCGTCACTGGAGAGCGGCTGCGTGTACGCGCATCCTCCGCGCCGCCGCGTTGGAGCGCGCCAGAGAATGCGTGCATTGCTGATCGCTGAAGGAGTCACCGGCCTCATCGCCGCCGTCGCTTCGTATCTGTGGGGCTATCTCGACGGCCGCGCGGAGATTCGCAACCGCTGGAAATCCATCGTCGACGATCTGAAAGACAACTAGTTTCGGCGTGACGCGCCCTGCTCCGTCGCCAGCAACATCCCGAATGGGCGCATCGCCGGCACATGCATCGCAACCGTGTGCAGCAGGATCAGCGCCGGAATCGCGGTGATCGCGGCATAGGCGCCCCACATCCACACCAGCGTCGCCACCACGAGGAAGATCGCGACCGGGCTGACCACGATGCGGCGCGACAACAGCCAGGGCTGCACGAAATAGGCTTCCACCGTGTCGATGGAGAGCAGGATCGCCGGCGGCAGCGCCATTTCCCAGATCGTGTGCCCGTTGATGAGGCCATAGATCGCCGAGGCGATGATGATGGCCGTGGGCCCGATGATCGGCACGAAATTCAGAAGGCCATAAGCCACGCCCCACAACAGTCCGTGCGGAATGCCCGCGAGCCGGAAGGCGATGGTCGTCACCACCGTCAGACCGACATTGATCATCGCAAGCGTGAACAGATAGCCGGAGACGCGCGATTTCACGTCCCGGCAGATCCGCGCCATGCGCAATCGTCCCGCCACGGTGCGCGGCAGAAGAATGAGCTGGCTCGTGTAATGCCGCCGCGTGGAAAGCAGGAAGATCGTGAGCACCGTCACATAAATGATCTTGGCCAGAACGCCCGGCGCGGTGCTGGCAAGCGCGTAGAGCACGCCGCTGCTGCTGTTCTCGACCACCGGCACGACACG
>JBQCJO010000185.1:0-5332 GCA_051952735.1 Rhizomicrobium sp. | reverse complement strand
CAGGTTCATCAGCAGATGCTCGCGCGCGGCGTCTTCGCGCGGCACTTCGCTTTCTTCGACGATGCCGTGGCCGCGCCGGAACACGGCCTGCTGCCAGCGCTCCGGCAATTTCTCCGCCATCGTCGCGATACGTTTGCCGCCGAGGTCGAGGCGGCCATGCGCGCCGGGCCCGACGCCGGCATATTGGCCGTAGCGCCAGTAAAGAAGATTGTGGCGACTCTCTTCGCCGGGCTTTGCGTGGTTCGAGATTTCGTAGGCAGGACGGCCCGCCGCATCCGTCATCTCCTGCGTGATCTCGTAAAGCGACGCCGCGTTGTCATCGTCGAGCGGCACCAGCGAGCCGGTGCGCGCCAATGTGGCGAACGGCGTCGCCGGCTCGATGGTGAGTTGATAGAGCGACAGATGATCGGTGCCGAAGGCCAGTGCTTCCTTCAGTTCATCGCGCCATTGCTGCGCGCTTTGATCGGGGCGAGCATAAATCAGATCGAGCGAGACGCGGCCGAAGGTGCGCATCGCCATGCCGAGCGCGGCCTTGGCCTCGGCCACGTCGTGCAGACGGCCCAGCATTTTCAGGTCTTTGTCGTTCAGCGCCTGCACACCCAATGACACACGATTGACGCCGGCGGTGCGGTAATCGCGGAAGCGTTCCGCATCGGCGCTGGCGGGATTGGATTCGAGCGTGATCTCGACATCGTTCGCCGTTCGCCACAATCGCGCGATCGTGTCGATGGTTGTGCCGACCGCCTTGCCGCTCATCAAGGACGGTGTGCCGCCGCCAAAAAAGACGGTTGAAACAATCGGACGCTCATCGCCTTGCCATGCTGCGACATGTTCGAGCTCGCGCACGATGGCGTCCGTCCAGGCGTCTTCATCGACGCGGGCGCGGACATGGGAATTGAAATCGCAATAGGGACACTTCGCGGCACAGAACGGCCAGTGGACGTAGATCCCAAAGCCGCTCATCGCCGCCGCTCACCCTTCGACAAGCTCAGGGTGAGGATTCTTGCACAACTCCTCATGCTGAGCCTGTCGAAGCATGCGTTTCCAAGCTCTCCTTCAGCTTGTCGAAGGCCTTTGCCCGATGGCTGATGGAATGTTTCAGCACGGGGCTGATCTCGCCGAAGGTCTGCTTCATGCCGTCGGCGACGAAGATCGGATCGTAGCCGAAGCCGCGATTGCCGCGCGGCGGAAATTCCAGATGGCCATGCACTTCGCCCTGGAAGATTTCCGTTTGGCCGTTCGGCAATGCGAATGCGAGCGCACAGACAAAATGCGCCGCATAATTGTCGGCCCGTATTGCAGCAAGCTCGTCGCGGATGCGCTTCATGGCCTTGTCGAAATCCCTGGACTCGCCCGCCCAGCGCGCGGAATAGACACCGGGGGCATCGTTCAGCGCCGTCACGCACAGCCCGGAATCATCGGACAGCGCGGGCAATCCCGTCGCCTGCGCGGCGGCCACCGCTTTCAGCGCGGCATTCTCTGCGAAGGCGACTCCGGTTTCTTCCGGCTCGGGCAGCCCAAGTTCGTCCGCGCCTTTCACATGCAAACCAAACGGCGCGATGAGATCGGCGATCTCGCGCAGCTTGCCCTTGTTGTGCGAGGCCAGAACCAGAGACGAGCCGCGCGGAAGCTTCACGCCAACGCCTTCTTCTGCAATTCAACCAGATCCATGATGCCTTTGCGCGCCAGCTTCATGAGCTGCGCGAACTCGTCGTCGCTGAACGGCGCGCCTTCGGCGGTGCCCTGAATTTCGACAAGCCCACCCGCGCCCGTCATCACGAAATTCGCATCGGTCTCGGCGGTGGAATCCTCGTCGTAATCCAGATCGAGAACCGGCGTGCCTTTGTAGATGCCGCAGGAAATCGCGGCGACGTTATCCTTGATCGCAGGCTTGGTGATCATCCCGGTTTTAGCCATGAACTTCACGCATTGGCTGAGCGCGACGAAACCGCCGGTGATCGACGCGGTGCGCGTGCCGCCATCGGCCTGCAGCACATCGCAATCGATGACGATCTGCCGCTCGCCCAATGCCGACAGATCCATGACGGCGCGGAGCGAACGGCCAACGAGGCGCTGGATTTCCTGCGTGCGTCCGGACTGCTTGCCGGCGGCGGCTTCGCGGCGCATGCGCTCATGGGTGGAGCGCGGCAGCATGCCGTATTCGGCGGTGACCCAGCCCTTGCCGGTGCCCTTGAGGAACGGCGGCGCTTTTTCTTCCAACGAAACGGTGGTCAGCACATGCGTGTCGCCGAATTTGACCAGGCAGGAGCCTTCCGCATGACGGGCCACGCCGGGCGTGAGCGAAACCTCGCGCAACTGATCGAAAGCCCGTTTGCTGGGACGCATATCTGATACCTTGAAGTTGAGGATGCCGGGCGCTACCTAGCCTTCCCGGTCCCCTCCCGCAACGGGCGGAAGGCTGATAGAATTTCTTATGGCGAAACAAGACCTTAACATGGGCAATGGCCCCCTCGACATCGCGAGCGCGAAGCTCCTGGCCGAAGAGCTGGGCGAGCGGCCGCGCGAGGTGTTCCGCCATCTGGTCGACGCTTTCCTGAACACCGGCGAGCCGGTGGGTTCGCGCACGCTCAGCCAGCGCCTGCCGATGTCGCTGTCGCCGGCCTCGATCCGCAACGTGATGGCGGATCTGGAGAACATGGGGCTGCTTTATGCGCCGCATACCAGCGCCGGCCGCGCGCCGACGGAACGCGGGCTTCGCCTCTTCGTCGATGGCTTGATGGAGATCGGCGAGTTGGCGCCCGGCGAACGCACGGCCATCGAAGCGCGCATCGCCAACCAGAATCGCGGCATCGAAGATGTGGTGACGCAGGCGACCTTGATGTTGTCCGGCTTGTCGCGTTGCGCGGGTTTGGTTGTTGCACCGAAGCTCGACAGCGCCTTGAAGCATGTCGAGTTTGTCGGCATCGCGCCCAAAAAGGCGCTGGTCGTTATCGTCAGTGAAGATGGCGCGGTCGAGAATCGCGTGCTCGATATTCCCGCGGGCTTGCCGTCATCCGCGTTGACCGAAGCCTCCAATTATCTGAACGCGCGTCTGCGCGGCCGCACGCTGGATAGCGCGCGCGCGGAAATCGCAGCGGAGCTGGAAGGCGAGCGCGCCGAACTCGATACGCTGACGAAGAAGATCGTGGCTGAAGGGCTGGCGACATTGGCGCCGGGCAGCCAAAGCGCGTCGGACGAGAAGGTGCTGATCGTGCGCGGCGCATCGCATCTGCTGGAAACCGTGGAAGCACAGGCCGATCTGGAGCGCATCCGCACGCTGTTCGACGATATCGACCGCAAGAGCGATCTCATCCGCCTGATGGAACTGGCGAAAGACGGCGCGGGCGTGCGCATCTTCATCGGTTCGGAGAACCGGCTGTTCAGCCTGTCCGGCTCCTCGCTGGTGGCGGCGCCCTATGCCAATGCCCAGGGCAAGATCGTGGGCGTGATCGGCGTCTTGGGCCCGACCCGCCTTAACTATGCCCGCATCATCCCGATGGTGGATTACACCGCAAAAGTGGTGAGCCGTTTGCTCGCCTGAGACGTTTGAAAGACATGAGCATGAACGACAACGACGATAACCGGCCGGAAAACGGCGCCGACTCCGACCACCCGATGGCCGCGGAACTCGCAGTGCTGGACGCGCTGCGCGCCGAGAATGCGGAACTGAAGGACCGTGCGCTGCGTGCGCTCGCCGAAACCGAGAACACCCGCCGCATCGCCGCGCGCGAGAAGCAGGACGCCACGCAATATGCGGTGACGCGCTTTGCCCGCGACATGGTGGGCATCGCGGACAATTTCGCGCGCGCGCTGGCGGCGCTTCCGGCCGACAAGCTTCAGTCCGCCGATCCGGCGGTGAGAGCCGTGATCGAAGGCATCGAGGCCACCGAGCGCCAGTTGCTCGCGACCTTGCAGAACCACGGCGTGAAAGCCATCGACACGACGGACGGCAGGTTCGATCCCAATCTGCATCAGGCCATCGCGGAAGTGCCGGGCAACGGCAAGCCGGGCGGCTCGATCGTGGATGTGGTGCAGACCGGTTACGTGATTGGCGACCGGTTGCTGCGCCCCTCCATGGTGACGGTGGCGCGCAAGGACGGCAGCGAACCGCCGAAAGTCGATACGCAGGTCTAAAGTCCGTATTCAATCGGAAAATGAAATTGGGTTGTCATGGCCCGCAACAGCGGGCCACCCAGGTGACAAGGCTTCCCTCCCACAGCGAGGCGCACCACCTGGGTGGCCCACTCTTCGGTGGGCCATGACAACTTGGGCTTCCCACGTCATGCTCCGGGCATGAGCGACGTCGCGCCGGTGAAAATGGACCTGTCCGATCCGTCGGACCGGAACGCCTATCTCGAGCAGCGCATCTTCGTGCTGTCACCGCTTGGCACCTTCGCCACGGCCGCGGTGATCTTTCTGCTTCTGATGGCATGGTTCTTCGCATCCGCCGCGAGCGAGAATGTGCTGCTTCTGTCGCGCGACGCCGCCGGCAATATCCAGATCGAATCTGTTTTGCGTATGGCCTTCACGCTGGCGCTGATGCTGTGCGCGGCGTTGTTCATCCAACGCTATACGCGCATTCAGGAACGCAAGGACCGGCCCGCTTTCGCGGCGGTGCTGCGGCCCGGCACGCTGGAAGATCGGTATCTTACGGGGCTGACGCCTCCGGGCGTGCGGCTCCCCGCCTTCACGGCCATCGGCGTCGTGCTCGGCATTGCGCTGAGTTGGCCGTTGTTCGGGCGCGCGATGCTGGCGGTGGATCATCCGCCATACGCGACGTTCCTCTGGTTCCTCGTGGTCAACACACTGCTCATCACCGCCTTCACACGCGGCGTGGAGCTTTCGCGCGCGGGATCGCTTTCCACCGCACGGGCGATCGACAACGATCTCGTCGTCGATCTTCTGCGCATCGATTTGCTGTCGGTGTGGGGCCGCTCGGCGGCGCGCTTCGCGCTGATCTGGTTCACCGTGAGCGCGGTGGCGTGTCTCTTCTTCATCGGCAACGGTCTCAATGCCTTCACCATCGCCATGCTGGCGACGCTTCTGGCGCTGGGCATCTGGATGTTCATCCGCCCCATGGAGCGCGTGCATCACAAGATCCGAGAGGCCAAGGCCGCGGAGCTGGAACGAGTGCGCCACCAGATCGATCAGGTGCGCGCCGCGGCCGTGGCCGATGCCAATGCGGCCACCCGGCTTCAGGGTCTGCTGGCTTACGAGACGCGGATCGTTGCCGCGCCGGAATGGCCGTTCGACGAGACGACGCTGTTCCGCGTCGTCGCCTCGGCGTTCATTCTCACCGTCCCATGGTTTGGGCAGGCGGTGGCGCAATTCG
>JBQCJO010000184.1:0-2363 GCA_051952735.1 Rhizomicrobium sp. | reverse complement strand
CGCATATAGTTGACCATCTGCGCATCGACGCGTTGCGCTGTGCGCCGCAAAGCCAGTTCGCGCAACGCCGTGAGATTGCCTGGCACGAAGAAATTCTGTGTCGCGCGCTCCGCGGCGTCCGGGAAATAAACTTTTCCCTCTTTCATCCGTTGCAGCAGGTCTTCCGGCGTGAGATCCACCAGCTCGACATCGTCGGCGCGGTCGAGGATGGAATCCGGCACAGTCTCGCGCACACGCACATGGGTGATCTGCGCCACAACATCGTTCAGACTTTCCAGATGCTGAACGTTCAATGTGGAATAGACGTCGATGCCATTGTCGAGGACCTCCTCGACATCGAGATAGCGCTTGGGATGGCGGCTACCGGGCGCGTTGGTGTGCGCCAGCTCATCGACCAGAACCAGCTTCGGCTTGCGCTGCAGGATGGCGTCGAGGTCCATCTCCGCCAGAACGCGTCCCTTATAGGGAATGCGCTTCTTCGGAATGATGTCGAAGCCTTTGGTCAGCACATCGGTTTCGATGCGGCCATGGGTTTCGACCACGCCGATGACGACGTCGTTCGCGTCCATCTTGCGGCGGCGTGCCTGCGAAAGCATTTCGTAGGTCTTGCCGACGCCCGGCGCCGCACCGAGAAAAATCTTCAGCCGCCCGCGCCCTTCCGTGCCCGCTTGCGCGAGCAGGGCATCGGGCGATGGGCGGGTGGCGTCGGTCATTCCTTATATTAGCGCAGACCTAGCCGCGCTGCATGGCATCCAGGGCTAGGTTCAACTTCAGCACGTTGACATGCGGCTCGCCGATAACGCCCAAAAACCGGTCCTGAATATTGCCGGCCACAAGCTTGCGCAGGGCAGCTTCAGGAAGCCCTCGCGCCTTGGCCACGCGCGGTATCTGAAAATAGGCAGCGGCGGGGGTAATGTCGGGATCGAGGCCGCTGGCAGATGTGGTGACGAGATCGACCGGCACCGGCACATGCGGATTTTCCGCCTGCAGCTTCGCGGCGTCGGCGTTCACGCGATCAATCAGCTTCTTGGACGTCGGACCGAGATTGGAGCCGGAGGAATTGGCAGCGTCATAGCCGTTGCCTGCGGCGGAGGGACGGCCGTGGAAGTATTTCGGGCTGGCGAAATTCTGCCCGATCAATTCGGATCCGATGACCCTGCCGTTCTGTTCGATCAGGCTGCCATTCGCCTGGTGCGGAAACAATAGCTGCGCAATGCCGGTCATACCGAGCGGATAGATGAGGCCGGTCACGATCGTAAGCAGCACGATCATCATGATGGCGGGGCGAATTTGGCGAACCATGTGTGTTCTCCTCAAACAAGGCCGACGGCGGTGACGAACATGTCGATCAGCTTGATGCCGATAAATGGAACGAGGATGCCGCCGAGGCCGTAAACCAGAAGATTGCGGCGCAACACGCTCGCCGTGCCGACGGGCCGATATTTCACGCCCTGCAGCGCCAGCGGGATCAGCGCCACGATGATGAGCGCATTGAAGATGATCGCGGACAGGATCGCGCTTTGCGGCGAATGCAGGCCCATGATATTGAGCGTCTGAAGCTGCGGATAGAACGCCACGAACATCGCCGGCAGGATGGCGAAATATTTGGCGACATCGTTGGCGATCGAGAACGTCGTCAGCGCACCGCGCGTCATCAGCAACTGCTTGCCGATCTCCACGATCTCGATGAGCTTGGTGGGGTCGCTGTCCAGATCCACCATATTGCCGGCTTCGCGCGCGGCCATGGTGCCGGTGTTCATCGCAACGCCCACATCGGCTTGCGCCAGCGCGGGAGCGTCGTTGGTGCCGTCGCCGCACATGGCGACGAGCTTTCCCTTCGCCTGCTCTTCGCGCATCAGCTTGAGTTTCATTTCCGGTGTCGCTTGCGCCAGGAAATCGTCCACGCCGGATTCAGCGGCGATAGCGGCGGCTGTGAGCGGATTGTCGCCAGTGATCATCACGGTGCGGATGCCCATTTTGCGCAAGGATGCGAAGCGCTCGCGGATGCCGCCCTTCACGATGTCCTTCAGATGAATGACGCCCAGCAATTTGCCATCCTTCGCCACGGCGAGCGGCGTGCCGCCGGTCTTGGCGATGCGCTCGGCGAGATTGAGGAAGGCTCGCGCGGTGTCGGCTCCCAACGTTTCAATCGCGGCCGCGGCTGCATCGCCCTTCGAAGCGGAGAAGCCTTTCGCCGCGCGAATGTAACCCAGCACTGCATCCACCGCGCCTTTGCGGATGGAAGAACCGTCGATGTCGATGCCGCTGATGCGCGTCTGCGCGGTGAACGGTACGAAAGTCGCGTGTGTGGCGCTCATCTCGCGGCCGCGCAATCCATATCGCTCCTTCGCCAGCACGACGAT
>JBQCJO010000183.1:0-2868 GCA_051952735.1 Rhizomicrobium sp. | reverse complement strand
AGGGTCAACTTTCATCACTTATGAGCTGGAACAGCAGGGCAGTGTGACGAAGCTGACGTTGACGCAGACAAGCCCCTTGGACGATTGCAAGGTCATCGGCGCGATGAGCCAAGGCTGGCCAGCAGTTTTTGCAGCCCTGAAGACTCTGCTCGAAACGGGCGAAGCTATCCCGGAGTTCGCGAAGTGGCCGGAGGGCATATGAGATGACCAAGTCTGTTTCGACGTTTCTGATGTTTACCGGACGTTGCGAAGAAGCGCTCAATTTCTATACATCGCTGATCTCCAATTCGAAGATCGAAGGCATCACAAAATGGGGTTCGGGCGGTCCCGGCAAGGAAGGCACGGTGATGCGCGCAACCTTCACGCTGAATGGTGTAGAGTATCTTGCGACGGACAGTCCGGCGGTGCACGCATTTACATTCACGCCGTCTATATCGCTTTTTGCGGAATGCGATGACGAGGCGGAACTTGATCGTCTGTTTGAGGCACTCAGCGAAAATCAACGGGTACTGATGCCGCTTGGGAATTACGGATTCAGCAAAAAGTTTGGCTGGTGCGTGGATCGCTTCGGCGTATCGTGGCAGCTGAATTTCGGCTGAGGTGGGAACATGGCGCGGATCACGGGCCTAGGCGGCATCTTCATCAAAAGTTCAGATCCCAAAGCTTTGAGCGCATGGTACCGAGACACGCTCGGCATCTTTATCGAGGATTGGGGTGGCGCGATCTTCAAGCTGTCAGCGCAATCACCGGAACAGACCATCTGGAATCCATTCGAAGAACGCACGGAATATTTCGCGCCGTCCACACGCGAAGTAATGATCAATTTTGCGGTGGACGATCTTGATGCTCTTCTTAAAGAGATTGAGGCGAAAGGTGTGAAGGTACTGGACCGTCAGACCATGGAAGGCATGGGTTCCTTCGCTTGGATCGTCGATCCTGACGGCACCAAGATCGAACTGTGGCAACCGGTATAGCTATTTCTGGCAGACAGGACAGTAGAAGCTTGAGCGGCCGCTCTGGACGATGCGCTTGATCACGCCATCGTCCTGCCGGTGGCAGAACTTGCCCTTGCGGTCATACACAGCAAAGTGATGCTGAAAATATCCCAGCTCGCCATGTACCTGTTTGTGATCGCGCAAGGAGGAGCCGCCGGCTTTCACCGCTTCCTGTAAAACCTCCTTGATCGCTTTCACCAGTGAGATGAGCTCCTCGGGTTTCACGCGGCTCGCGCGACGCTTGGGCGAAATCTTCGCGCGCCACAGCGCCTCGCACACATAGATATTTCCGAGCCCAGCAATCAGTCGCTGGTCGAGCAGAGCGGATTTGATCGATGTCTTCTTGCCTTTGAGCGCATTTTTCAGGAACTCCGTATCGAAATCCTTCGAAAGCGGCTCGACGCCGACGTCCTTGAACAGCTTGTGATTTTCGATCTTGTCACTGTCGATTAACGTCATCAGCCCGAAGCGCCGGTGATCGTTGAAGGTGACGCGGGCGGGTGCGTCCGTGTCGAAGATTACATGGTCGTGTTTCTCGTGTTCGTCGGGCACGGCATCGTAGTGGAATTGCCCGAGCTTGCGGCTCTTGTTCTTGGCGAACACCGTCATCCGGCCGCTCATCCCCAGATGGATCACCAGCGTTTCGCCATTGTCCAAGTCGACCATGATGTATTTGGCGCGCCGCCACAGGCGTGCGACCTTGCGGCCGGTAAGGCGTTTGGCGAAATCCTTCGGAAAAGGGATGCGCAGGTCCTTGCGCCGCGTCTCCACATGGGTGAAACGGTGGCCCTCCAGCGCAGGCTTGAGGCCGGTCATCACGGTTTCGACTTCGGGAAGTTCAGGCATTATGTTGTTTCTGCCATGACCGCAGACACCAAATCCACTGCTTCGTTCGGCTATCGCGAGGTGCCGGAGGCCGAGAAGGAAGGCCTCGTGCGCGAGGTGTTTTCGTCGGTGGCCAGCCGTTACGACCTGATGAACGATCTGATGTCGGCTGGCATCCACCGCATCTGGAAAGACGCGATGGTGGAATGGCTGAATCCACAGCCCGGTTGGCGGTCTGTGGACGTAGCGGGCGGCACGGGCGACATTGCATTCCGTATCGCGGACATGGCGCGGCTCCGGGGCGGTGAAGCCAAAGTAACGGTCTGCGATATCAATCAGGAAATGCTGAACGAAGGTGTTCGCCGGGCAGAGGAAAAGTCCGAATGCGCTCTTGAATGGATATGCGGCAGCGCCGAGGCGCTTCCGTTTTCCGACAATTCCTTCGACAGCTACACCATCGCGTTTGGCATCCGGAATGTGACGCATATCGATCGTGCGCTCACTGAGGCGCTGCGTGTGCTGAAGCCCGGGGGACGCTTCCTGTGCCTGGAATTCTCAAAGGTCGAAGCGCCGATCCTGGACGAACTCTATGAGCGCTTCTCCTTCGGCGTAATCCCGAAGATCGGCGAATGGGTGGCGCAGGATGCGGAGTCCTATCGCTATCTCGCGGAGAGCATCCGGCGTTTCCCGCCTCAGGCGAAGTTCAAGAAGATGATCGAAAAGGCCGGGCTTTCGCATGTGAAGGTTCGCAATCTTTCCGGCGGCATCGCAGCTATGCATTCGGCGTGGAAGATCTGATGGGTGCGTGGGCCGATTTCTGGCGCTTGCATGAGGCGGCGCGGGTACTGGTACGGCATGATGCGCTGATGCCGCGCGAATATCTCGAAGGCTTGCCGTTATCCTTGCGCGTAATGCGGCGCGTCCTTGGTACCCGCGAGCGCGACGATGCCACGATATCGCCCGGCGTGCGTCTGGCGCAAGCACTGGAAAGCCTCGGTCCGGCTTATATCAAGCTGGGACAGGTGCTTGCGACGCGACCTGATTTAAT
>JBQCJO010000182.1:0-4593 GCA_051952735.1 Rhizomicrobium sp. | reverse complement strand
GGGAAGATCGTGTGCGCGAGTTCCGCGTCGGTGAGTTCGCCGGTTTTCGCCACGACGTAACCCTGAATCAACTCGGTCACTTCCGCGCCGACCATGTGCGCGCCGAGGAGCTCACCGGTTTCGGCGTCGAACACTGTTTTCACGAAGCCTTCCGCTTCGCCCAGCGCGATGGCCTTGCCGTTGCCGATGAACGGGAAGCGGCCGACTTTGATTTTGCGGCCCGACGCCTTCGCTTTGGCTTCCGTCATGCCGACGCTGGCGACCTGCGGCCAGCAATAGGTGCAGCCCGGTACATTCAACGTATCGAGCGGATGCACACCTTTCACGCCCGCGATCTTCTCCGCGACGATGACGCCTTCGTGCATGCCCTTGTGTGCGAGCCACGGCGGACCGACGAGATCACCGATGGCCCAGATGCCGGGAACGCCCGTCGCGCCCCATTTGTCCACGACCACATGCGTCTTCTCGACCTTGATGCCGGCCTGCTCGTAACCGTTGTTCTCGACATTGCCGACGATGCCGACCGCGAGGATGACGCGATCGACCGTCAGTGTTTCGGTCTTGCCGTCTTTGGTTTTGAGCGTGGCGGTGACGTTGTCCGCACATTTGGTGAGCTTCTCGACCTTGGTCGCGGTATTGATCTTCATGCCCTGCTTCTGGAATGCCTTCGCAGCGAAGGCGGAGACTTCTTCGTCTTCCACCGGCAACACGCGGTCCAGCACTTCCACAACGGTCACGTCGCTACCGAGGGTGCGGTAGAAGCTCGCGAACTCGATGCCGATGGCGCCGGAGCCGACGACCAGCAACGATTTCGGGAATGACGGCGGCACCATCGCTTCGCGATAGGTCCAGATCAGCTTGCCGTCCGGCTCCATGCCGGGGAAGGTGCGCGCGCGGGCGCCGGATGCCAGCACGATATTCTTGGCTTCGTAATCGGTGTTCTTGCCGTCCTTGGCGACGGTGATCTTGTTCTTGGCCGAAAGTTTGCCCTCACCGTTGATGACGACAATCTTGTGCTTCTTCATCAGGAAGGCGACGCCGTTCGACAACTGCTCGGACACCCTGCGCGAGCGCTGCACGATCTTGCCGATGTCGAACTTGAAATTGTCGGCGCTGAAGCCGAACTCGTCCAGCCGGTGCATCAGGTGCCAGATCTCGCTGGAGCGCAGCAACGCCTTGGTCGGGATGCAGCCCCAGTTGAGGCAGATGCCGCCCAGCCGGTCGCGCTCCACGATCGCGGTCTTGAGCCCGAGTTGCGAGCAGCGGATGGCACAGACATATCCGGCGGGGCCGGAACCCATAACGATGACGTCGAACGCTTCAGACAATGTCCACTCCGAAGAAACTGATGATGAAGACGGCCCCGAGGACGGGAAGCAGGAAGAAGCAGGTGTAGATGAACGAGATGAAGAAGTATTTCGCCGTGGTGATGGCCCAGCCCTGCGCATAGAAACGCTTCATGGCGATGAAGAGATATAGCGCCAGCGCAAGCACCGTCAGCAGCCCGATGTACTCTCCCGACATGACCTGCGCCAGTCCTGCGTCCACCATCAGCACGACAAACAGGAAGGTGTGGATGCTGAGTGAGAAAATCAGGTGATCGACGAAGTAGTATTCCTTGCGCTGCCTCCAGTAGAACGCCGCCAGCAGCAACGCATAAAGCGGCATGAGCAGGAACAGCGCGCGCGGAATCCACGTCGTCATCGGCTCATTCAGCGCGGCCGGGTCTGCGGCGAGGCGCTTGATACCGCCGGAGATGTATTTCGTGATCCAGCCATCTACCTGCTTCTTCTTGGCGGCGGCTTCTTTCTTCTGCGCCTCCGTGAGCTTCTTGCCGTTGTCGACACTGAGATCGACCGTGGTGCCGTCGCCCAGATGGTTCAGCCGCTCCGCCTCTTCCTTGCTGAGATTGGAATGGTAGATGCCGATGCGCGAGAAGAAGTGCGGCTTGGTGTTGAACGAATAGCGGTTCACGAGCTTGCCGCTCGCGTCCTTGCCCAGCTTGATCGTCTTGGGCACATATTTCATGTCCGGATCGCTGGCGTCATAGGCAGGATTGGTGATGTAGGCGTTGCCCTGCGCGTCGTGGCTGATCTTCATCGGCGTCGCCACGACTTCGAGTTGCACGAGCGCCAGATGCGTGGTGCTGAGCAGCAGGAAGAACAGCAGCGAGACGAAGAAGTAGAGCCGCAACGGCGGCACATAGCGCATCGTGCGGCCTTCGCGGAATGCGATGGCCATTTCGCCGGGCTCCGCCAAAAGCGCGATGACCGTGCGCAACACGCGGCTGTCGAAACTGATGACGTCTTCCACGAAGGCACTGATCAGGCCCATCACCGAGCGGCGATGCGTGTCCCGCTCCTGCCCGCACACGCCGCAATAGGCGCCGAAGGTGGGCGCCTCGCAGTTGGCGCAGTTGGCCACGGTGTGGCCGCTGCCGGTCAGTGCCGATGCCGCGATGTGGGCAGCGGCTGCATGTCCCGGTTCCATGGAAATATCGCTCATCGGCCCCTCTTGGGCAGATTATAGCAGCATCGAGGACGGTTCTTCGATGAATCCCTTGAAGGCCTGCAGGAAACGGGCGCCGGTGGCGCCGTCAATGACGCGGTGATCGCAGGACAGGGTGACCGTCATGATGTTGGCGGTCTTGAGCACGCCGTCCTTGACGATGGGGCGCATCTCGCCCGCGCCAACCGCGAGGATGGCGGCCTGCGGCGGGTTGATGACGGCGGTGAACTCGCGGATGCCGTACATGCCCAGATTGGAGACGGAGAAACCGCCGCCTTCATATTCGCTGGGCTTGAGCTTCTTGTTCTTGGCGCGATCGGCCAGCGACTTGATCTCGTTGGAGATGACCGCGAGGCCCTTGCCTTCCGCCTTGAAGACAATGGGCGTGATGAGGCCGAAATCCAGCGCCACGGCCACGCCGACATCGGCGTGCTTGTGGCGCAGGATGGCGGTTTCGGTCCAGCTCGCGTTCACTTCCGGCACGCGCATCAGCGCCAGCGCGGACGCCTTCACGATGAAATCGTTCACCGAGAGTTTGTAACCGTTCTCTTTCGGCGATTGCGCATTGAGCTTGGCGCGCATCGCCATCAGCTCATCGATGTTGCAGTCGATGGTGAGATAGAAATGCGGGATAAGCGTCTTCGCCGATGTGAGGCGCTTGGCGATGGTCTTGCGCATGGAGTCATGCGGCACGACCTCGTGATCTTCCGGCTTGTAGAAAAGCTTCGCATCCGGCAATGGCGCAACGCCGGAAAGAAACTCGCCTCTGCCGGGGGCATCCGAATCCGGAACGGCTTTTGCGGGCGCTTTCGCGGCGCCGGGTTTTGCGGCTTCGATATCCGATTTCACGATGCGGCCGCGTGGGCCGGAACCTTGAACGGCGGAAAGCTCGATACCCTTTTGCGCGGCGATGCGGCGCGCAAGCGGCGATGCGAAGACGCGGTCCTTATCACCCTCCCCTTGTGGGAGGGTCGAAGCACCTCTTGGCGCTTCGGGGCGGGGGCCAGGTGCTTGAGCGGCATCCCCCCCACCAAAATCGCCGCGCGATTTTGGCTCCCCCACAAGGGGGGAGCGATCGGGTTGCGCTTTTGCTTCCGGCTTCGGCGCAGACTTCGCGCCACCGGTCTCTTTCGAGACGGCATCCTTGATGGAGGCCATCGCGGAATGAATGTCCGATGGTGCCGGCGCGGCGTCTGCTTTCTCGCCCTCGCCGAGAAGAACGGCGATGGGCTCGTTCACCTTCACGCCTTCGGTGCCGTCGGGCACGAGGATCTTGCCGATCTTGCCTTCATCGACGGCTTCGAACTCCATCGTCGCCTTGTCGGTTTCGATCTCGGCGAGAATGTCGCCGGACTTCACCGTGTCGCCTTCCTTCACAAGCCATTTCGCGAGCTTGCCCTCTTCCATCGTGGGCGACAGTGCAGGCATGAGGATGTTGGTGGCCACTAATTACTCTCCAAGACTGCGAGATCCCCCGCATTCTGTTCCCAATGCGATCCGTCGAACTCCGTGGTCACGACGGATTTGAACTCCTCTGCGTCGAGGCAGCGGAAGTTGATGCTGTAGCCGTCCGGATGGGAGCGCGGAATGTAGAACGACTTGATCCCGCATACCGAGCAGAACAGATGCTTCGCCGCACCAGTGTTGAAGGTGTAGGCGGAAATCACGTCCTGCCCGCGCACCAGCTTGAAATCCTTGTCTCCGACGATGAGGTGCAGATAGCCTGTCTTGCGGCAGATCGAGCAATTGCAATCCACCAGCTCGATTTCATCCGGCGTGCGCACTTCGAACGCCACGGCGCCGCAATGGCAGCCGCCGCGATGCCAGTGCTTTTCCTTCTTCGGCTCTTTCTTCTTCGCCGCCATATCAGGTCCGGTAGCACACAGCTTTGGCCGCCTCGACAACATCGTCGACGGTCGGCAACGCAAGCTTCTCAAGATTCGCAGCGTAAGGCATCGGCACATCCTTGCCCGTGACTTTTGTAGGCGGCGCGTCGAGGTAGTCGAAGGCTTCGGACGTAACGACCGAACATATCTCCGAGCCGATCGAGCCAACCGGCCAGCCCTGCTCCACGGTGACGAGGCG
>JBQCJO010000181.1:0-3893 GCA_051952735.1 Rhizomicrobium sp. | reverse complement strand
AAGGCGGCGAACAGAACGCGCCGCTCGGCCGCGCTGTGATCGGCGGCCTCGTTTTCGCAACCGCCGCCACGCTGCTGTTCGTGCCGGTGGTGTTCAGCATCGTTCACGGCCGCGCCGCGCGCAAAGCGCAGACCGCGCGGCCCACGCCGAAATCCGGAGAAGCCTATGCCTGAGAACATGTTGCGCTACACGCCGCCGCCGCGGCTGAAGCTCATCGGCATCATCGCCGCCGTCGTGCTGGCGGTGATCGTCGTTGTGGGCCTCATCACCCGCTTCGTCGGCGGTCGCTCGGTCGAGGCATGGACGGCGGACAACGCGCTTCCCACCGTCAGCATCATCGATCTGGAAACCAGCAAGGACGCCAGCAACCTCGTGCTGCCGGGCAATGTGCAGGCGATCAACGCCGCGCCGATCTATGCGCGTGTCTCGGGCTATCTGAAGAAGTGGTATGTGGACATCGGAACGCCGGTGAAGGCGGGGCAATTGCTCGCCGAGATCGACGTGCCCGATCAGGACCAGCAGCTCGCGCAGGCCAAGGCCGATTACAACACCGCGCTCGCCAACCAGCGCCTCTCCGCGCAAACGGCGAAGCGCTACAATCTTCTGGGTAAAGCGCAGGCCGTGGCGCCGCAGCTCGTCGATGAAGCCAATGGCGATCTCGCCGCCAAGAAAGCGGCCGCGCTGTCCGCCAAGGCGAACATGGATCGGCTCAGCGATCTCACCAATTTCAAGCGCATCGTCGCGCCGTTCGACGGCATCGTGACGAGCCGCGGCACCGATGTCGGCCAGCTCGTCACGGTCGGCACCTCAGGCTCCACGCCGCTGTTCACCGTGGCGGACGATAGCAAGGTGCGCATCTACGTGAACGTGCCGCAGAATTATTCCGCGCAGATTCATCCCGGCATGACGGCGAAGTTCACCGTGCCCGATTATCCGGGGCAGAACTTCACCGCCACGCTGATGGCGAATGCGCAATCGGTGAATATGGAATCGGGCACGGTGCTGATGCAGCTTCAGGCCGACAATCCGGGCCACAAGCTGAAAGCCGGTGCTTATGCGCAGGTGAGCTTCGATCTGCCCGCCAGCAGCAACACCATCCAGCTTCCCGCCAGCGCGCTGATCTTCAACGAGAACGGCACTTCGGTCGCCACCGTCGGCCCGAACAACCGCGTCGTGGTGAAGCCCATCACCATCACCCGCGACATGGGAACGTCCGTGGAAATCGCCGCCGGCCTCACCCATCACGACAAGGTCATCGACAACCCGCCGGATTCGCTCCGTCCGGGCGACGAAGTGCGGGTGAGCAAGGCCGTGGAGAAGGCGTCGTAGGGAACGTCCTCCGCAGGCCAGCCGTTTGCTCGGCATGGCCGCGAAGAAGAAAAAGAAGCGCAATACGAAAAAATGGTCCGGCCGCGTGACGCGCGAAAGCGACGCGCTGGATCTGAAGAAGGGTGTCTTCACCCTCGGCGATCCGAAGAAGATCGCCGCCTCGCTGAAGCGGTCCGCCGAGCACAGCCACCGCCGCAAGGCGGACCCTTATCGCTCTGCGCTCTCCATGCTGACATTTTATATCAACCGCGCCGGCAAGAACCTGCCGGCCTCGCGCAAGAAGAAGCTCAACGCCGCCAAGGACGAGCTGAAGAAGCTCTTCCACAAGGACAAATCCAAAAAGAAAAGGAAAAAGAAGGCGAAGACGCGCGGCTAGTGGCGGGTGGCAAGGGCCGCCGCAACTTTGCGGCGAATTCATGGAACATATCGTAATACGATACATTAGTCGCGAAACCGCCGCCGAATTGCCCGGCGGAAGGGGGTGACCTTTGCCGGACACGATTTCGATTGCCAACCCGCCATCGCTCAGCGGCGCGCGCCTGCTCGCCATCGCCACGGCGGTCGGCTTTGTCATCTGCCTCGTCGACTATTTCACGCCGCACGGCACCATCGCGCACCAGTGGGGCACCTTTCTGGTTCTTGTCTCGACGCTGCTGATGCTCGGCGCGTCCTGCTGGATTGCTTTCGGCGCCATGCCGCACTGGCTGCACACCGTGTTCGACGTGCTGCTGATCCTCGACATTCTCGGCACGGCGGTCTGCGCTTATTTCCTCGAATCCCAGGCATTGCTTGTCTTCATGGCGGTCGCGCTCGTCGGCTGGATTTGGCATCTGGCCAGCGACACACCGCGCATTTCCGCAAGCTGAAAGGAGATGCGCATGTTCAAGACCGCTTCCCTCGCTCTCGCGGCCATCATGACGGCCGGCATCGCCGCCGCCTCCGCGCAGAACCAGACCTGGTCCACCTTCAACGGCGATCTGATGGCGCAGAAATATTCCACCGCCACGCAGATCACCCCGCAGAACGTGAAGAACCTGAAGATCGCCTGGCAGATTCATACCGGCGATCATTCCAGCAAGCAGTTCGGCGTTCCCGCCGAAACCTATTCCGAAGCCACGCCGATCTTTGCCAACAACACCGTCTATATCGGGACGCCGTTCTACCGCATCTTCGCGCTTCAGCCCGATACGGGAAAAGTGAAGTGGATATTCGATCCGCACGAAGCCCGTAAGGCGCTGACGCAGCCCGGCATGAAGTCGCGCGGCGTCGCCTATTGGCAATCGGCGAACCCGCAATCCGGACAGCCTTGCCAGAAGATCGTCTATATCGGCTCGATGACGGCCAAGCTTTATGCCGTCGATGCCGACAGCGGAAAAGCCTGCACTGGTTTCGCGCAGAACGGCGTTTTGAACATCGACCAGTGGAACACGGCCAAAGGCACATGGCCGATGTCCATCCTGCAGCCGCCGACGGTTTACAAGAACACGCTCATCATCGGCTGGGCGGGAAAAGACTGGGCCATCGGCAAAGGTGCCCCCGCCGGCAACGTCTTCGGCGTCGACGCGCAGACCGGCAAGTTGAAATGGACATTCAACGTGCTGTCGCCGGAGGCTGTGAAGAATTCCGGCACCGCGAATGTGTGGGCCAGCATGTCGGTCGATCCGAAGACCGGCATCGTCTATCTGCCGGTGAGCTCGCCCAGCCCGAACTATTGGGGCGGCAACCGCAAGGAGAAGCTGCCTTACGCCACCTCCATCACCGCACTCGATTCACAAACCGGCAAAGTCGTATGGAGCCGTCAGCTCGTGCATCACGACATCTGGGACTACGACACCAATTCCGCGCCGGTGCTGGTCGATATCCAGAAAGACGGCAAGACGATCCCCGCGCTGGTGCAATCGACGAAGCAGGGCTTCCTCTTCGTGCTCAATCGCGCGAATGGCGAGCCGATCTATCCGATCACCGAAAAGCCCGTCCCGCGTTCCGACATTCCGGGCGAAGCGGATTCACCGACGCAGCCCTATGTCGCCACACCGCAGCCCGTCGTGCCGGACAAGTGGAACGGTGTGAACACGCTTTCCGATATTGCGAGCGGCGGCCAGTGCACGCGCATGTTCAAGAAGCTGCGTTATGACGGCCGTTTCACGCCGCCCAGCCTGCAAGGCAGCCTCGAATATCCGCCCACCATCGGTGGCGTGGAATGGGGCGGCGGCGCTGTCGATCCCGCGCAGGGCATCTATGTCGTGAACAATTCCTACACGGCGCAGATTTACCAGCTTCTCAGCCGCAAGGATTACGACGCCAAGACCAAGGGCAAGAGCCAGGAAGAAACGCAGGACTATTTCCCGCAATCGGGCACGCCTTATGGAGTCTACGTCCACAATTTCTTCAACTGGCTCGGCATGCCGTGCTGGGCGCCGCCTTATGGTTCGCTCTCGGCCTATGACCTGAAAACCGGCAAGCTGCTGTGGAAGAAGCCGTTCGGCGAAGTGCAGTGGTGGGGCTTCTACATGCCCAAGTCGTGGGGCTCGGTCACGATCGGTGCGCCGATCGTCACCAAGTCG
>JBQCJO010000180.1:0-2379 GCA_051952735.1 Rhizomicrobium sp. | reverse complement strand
CGAAGCCGCGACCGCCCTCACTTTCCGCATCGCGCGCAGCTTCGACGAAAGCGAAACCGCTGGCGCGACCACCGCCTTCTCGCGCATCGCCACGCCCATCGGCAAATACTGGATCAACAAGCGCGTGGTGAACTTCGTCTATGAATGCATGGAAGCGCATGGCGGCGCGGGATACATCGAAGAAGGCGTGATGCCGCGCATCTTCCGCCAGTCACCGCTCAACTCGATCTGGGAAGGCTCCGGCAACGTCATCTGCCTGGACGTGCTGCGCGCCATGTCCCGCGAGCCGGACAGCGTGGCCGCCTTCGTGGACGAGATCGAGCAGGCGCGCGGCGCGAACGCCGCGCTGGATCGCGCCATCGATGCTGTGAAGGACGCCGTCGCCAAACCACCCGCCGAATCCGCCGCGCGCCATCTGGTGGAAACGATGGCGCTGGCCCTGCAAGGCACGGTTCTCGCGCGCACCACGCCCCCCGCGGTGCTCGACGCCTTCTGCGCAACACGGCTCACAGATCGTCCGGGCTTCGCGTATGGCGCGGTGAATGCGAAGCTCGACACCAACGCGATACTTGCGAGAGCAACACCGCAATAAACATCACCTCCCCCTTGTGGGGAGGTCGATAAAATTCGGAGGTCCGAGAGCGACAGCGAACGGACGCGAAGAATTTTTCGGGTAGGGGGAAGCGGTAAACACACGCCCCCTACCCGAAATGCTTCGCATTTCGACCTCCCCACGAGGGGGAGGTGTTTTACTTCTTCAGCCCAAACCGCTCGCCCTTGCGGCCCTTCACGGCGAGATCGACGCTGGCCAGCCGCTTCTCGCCCGGCACGCGCCACTCATCCGTGAGCAGGTTCATCATCGCGAAATAATCGCCGAAGGAATCTTCGACAGACTGTGTGAAACCCTGCCGGTCCTGCGCCTTGTTCATCTGCAACTTGGCGTAGCGCAACACACCCGGCGTGTTCTCCGCCACGCGCCGCGCATACGCATAGGTTTCGCGCTCCAGCTCCGCGTTCGGCAACACGCGATTGACGAAGCCATAGTGCGCGGCTTCCTGCGCGTTGATGAAGCGGCTCTCGAAGCATAGTTCCTTCGCGCGACGGATGCCGATATCCCACGGGATCGACATGTATTCGACATAGCCCGCGAGGAACTGCGCATCTGTGCCAGCGAAAACGATGTCGCAACAGGCCGCCAGCATCCAGCCGGCATAGATGCAGTAACCTTCCACCATCGCAATGCTGGGCTTGGTGAAATTGCGCCACTTCAGCAGCAGATCGAGATTGTATTTGCGGAACTGGTCGTAGGTTTCGATCCCCGGCGCGGCACCCAGCGCCTTGCGATAGGCATTGGCTTCCGGCGAACCCAGATCGTGCCCGGCGGAGAAATTGCCGTCGCTGCCACGGATGATGAGCACCCGGACATTCTTGTCCGCCTGCGCGGCATCAAAGGCCGCATCGATCTCGTCGATCATGCGATAGCCTTGCGCATTCTTGTATTGCGGCACGTTGAGCGTGATGACCGCGAGCGGACCATCGGTGGTGTAAGTGATTTCCTCGAAGGTCATGGCGTCCTTTCCACCCTCCCCTCGAGGGAGGGTCGATAATTTGCGAAGCGCAAGCGAAGCAAATTTCGGGGAGGGGTCAAGCCGCTGCGGCCGAGCCCCTCCCCGAAAAATGCGTTGCATTTTTCGACCCTCCCTCAAGGGGAGGGTGGTTTCATGCGAACTTCCCGCTTTTCGCCCAGCCGCGTGGAACGAGGCGTCCCGCCTGCGCGCGCGCGCCTTTCCAATCCTTCAATTCGGACGGCTCGTAGAGACGGTTGTTTTCGTCCTTCAGGCCTTCCTTCCAGGTGAAAGTGGTCGCGTCGAGCAGGCCGCCATCCTTGTAGCGCTGCAGATAGTTGCCCTGGCCGCGCGCCATCTCCGGCAGCTCGTCGAGCGGGAAGATCACCATCTTGCGATTGTCGCCGACGACGGCGATGGAGTCACCATCGACCATGCGGCACACCGCGGCTTCCGCGCCGGCTTTCACGTTCATCACGCGCTTGCCGGACTTGGTCTGCGCCACGCAATCGTCTTCGTTGACGATGAACCCGTGCCCCGTGGTGGACGCCACCAGCAGCTTGCGCTTGCCGATGAACGGGAACATCGCAACGACATCCGCGTCCGGCGGCAGGTCGAAGAACGTGCGGATCGCTTCGCCATTGCCGCGTCCGCCTGGAAGCTTGGAGCAATCGATGGTGAAGAAGCGGCCGTCGGTCGCGAACACCATCAGCTTGTCGGTGGTCTGCGCATGCACCCAGAAACGGCCACGGTCGCCTTCGCGGTATTTCACGTCGTCGGTTTCTTCGACGTGCCCCTTTAAGGACCGTATCCA
>JBQCJO010000179.1:0-6409 GCA_051952735.1 Rhizomicrobium sp. | reverse complement strand
CTCTTCCGATCTCTTGTCCACGATCAACGCAACGGAGTTGAAGAGATTGCGCGCATACAGGCTCGACGTGTCGGACGCCAGACGCGCGGGAAGATTGGTGTGGCCCATGATGGTGACGCCATGCACGGTAGTCACTTCGTCGGCCTTGGTGAGCGGGGTGTTGCCGCCCTGCTCCGCCGCAAGATCCACGATCACCGAGCCCGGCTTCATTGTCTTGATCATCTCTTCGGTGACCAGCACCGGCGCTTTGCGGCCGGGGATCAGCGCCGTGGTGATGACAATGTCCTGCTTCTTGATGTGTTCAGCCGTGAGCGCGGCCTGCTTGGCCTGATATTCCGCCGACATCGGCTTGGCGTAACCGGCAGCGGTTTCCGCCTGTTTGAACTCTTCGTCCTCGACCGCCACGAAGCTCGCGCCGAGCGATACGACCTGTTCTTTCGTCGCGGGGCGAACGTCCGTCGCCGTCACGATGGCGCCGAGACGGCGCGCGGTGGCGATGGCCTGCAAACCCGCAACGCCCACGCCCATGATGAACACGCGCGCGGGTGCGATGGTGCCCGCCGCCGTCATCATCATCGGGAAGGCGCGGCCGAACTGTGCGCACGCATCGATCACAGCTTTGTAGCCCGCAAGGTTCGCTTGCGAAGACAGCACGTCCATCGATTGTGCGCGGGAAATACGCGGGATGAACTCCATCGCGAAAGCGTTCACGACTTGCGCTGCGAGTTTGGCGATAGCGTATTTTTCCGAATAAGGCGCGAGGAGCGAGGCATACACCGCGCCTTTCTTCATCGCCTGGATTTCGTCGGATTCCGGTCCGCGCACTTTCAGAACGATGTCGGCATCGCGCAGCATGGTGGCGCGATCGGGCGACACAGTGGCTCCCGCGGCGATGTAATCGTTGTCGAAGAATTGAGCTTTCTCGCCAGCGCCGGCTTCCACCGTCACTTCGAGGCCAAGGCCTTTCAGCTTCTTGACCGTTTCGGGCGTTGCGGCGACGCGCGTTTCACCCGCGCGACGCTCCTTGAGGACGGCGAGTTTCATGGCCCCCGGTTTTCGATCAGCCGCCGTGTGTGCGGAAAATGGCGAGGAATACGAGGATCACGATGTTGCCGATGATCCCCCCCGTCACGAAGCTCACGAAGCCATGCCAGGCCTTCAAGTGCTCCTTCATGTCCGCGGGGCTCATGTGGCCGCCACCCTGGTGGAGAATCTCCTCGTCGGTCTCGCTCATTTCTTCTTTTTCCCCAGTGCTATGGCGGATATCGAACCGGGCCGGACTATAGCAAAGGCCTTCCCCCCGGCAACCGCGACAATCCGGCACGAATCGACATTACACCCGTCGGTTGGGGACCGAATGGTTCCAGTCCGCGAGAAGCGCATTGAGCGCCGCCACGAAGGCAAGCGGCTGATCCAGCATGACGTGGTGCCGAGCCTCGGGGATGGTGACCACGGGGGCGGCGCGGCCCAGAAGATTGAACATGTATTCGCCGATCTCCGGCGGCATGAGGATCGATTCGGCGCCACGGAAGATGCCGATGCGGCACTTGGTGGCCCGCAGCCGCGCGGCGGTATCGCCGATGGAGAAGTCCTGCCAGATGAAGGGATCGAACTTCCAGGTGAAGCCGCCTTCGACAGCCTTCAGCGAATGCCGCGCCACCCAATCCACGATGTAGAGGTTCTCACAGCCCTGCGGCGGCATCAGGCGGAAGCGGGACAGCGCCTTGGCCATGTCCGGATAGACATTGTGCGGCTTGAAGGTGCGATGGGGCGGCCCACCCGGACGGCCGGGCGGATTGACCGGCGAATCCACGATCACCGTGCCGGCGAGGCGATCGCCATATTTGGCGCCCGTGAGCATGGTGATGAAGCCACCGAAGCTATGCGCCACAATCACCGGCGGTTCGCTGACGGCGAACATGCCGGCGGCTTCGCACACCGCCATCTCTTCTTCCGCGAAGCGCTCCGCCGAATAGGATTTGCGCCAATCGGAATCGCCCATGCCGGAAAAATCCAGCGCGGCAACGTTGTAATCGCTCGCGAGATAAGGCGCGATGAAGCTCCACCAATAGGCATGCGCGGCGTTGCCGTGAACCAGAAGCAGACCTGGCTTGGTGCGGTCGCCCCAGCGCAGATAATGAATCTTCGCGCCATCGACTTCGACGAATGAACTTTCCGGCGCGATGGCGACGGTGCGCGTGAACCATTTGGGCGCGGGCGGCACTTCGCCGTGGAATTTCGTGAGCGGTCCTTCGCTCGCCATGTAGGCGGCGATCTGCGCGGCGCGGTCTTTCTGCTCAGACATTTTTCTTTGGCATTATTTTCGCGGCGGCCGTTTGCCGAGCGTTTTGAAGATGCCGGTGCCGGTCATCACCGTGCGGTCGCCGCACCAGATGCGGCCCTTCACGGTATAAACGTCGTCGTCCACGCCGACCACTTCTCCGGTGCCTTCCACCCAATCGCCGAGTTTCGCCGCCGAAAGAAAATCGGTGAGCAGGCGGATCGTGACCCAATAGTGATCGCGTGCGCGCATGGACACAGCGTGGCCGAACGCGGTGTCGGCGAAGGCCATCAACATGCCGCCGTGGCAGTTCATCATGCCATTGGTGTGGTGTTCGCAGACGAGGAAGGCGCGCGTGTATTCTTCGCCCGGCCCCAGCTTTTCATAAAGCGGGCCAATCTGGTTGCCGAAGCCGCGAAACCAGTTCATCCGCTGAAAGCCCGCGGGGATGGTCGGCGCATCGTCGTCGAGAAGATCGTCGGTCATTGCTGCCACTCTTGCCAGCGGCCATGCGGGTGGCAAAGCGCCAGCACCTGCGCGTCGCGGATGCCGTCATGGTAGCGGATCATCTCGATAGTGTTGGTGCCATCCACCCTGCCTTCGATGGCGATGCGCCAGACGGGGCGGCGCAAGCCCGCGAGCGTGAGGATGGATTCCAGCGCCTCCCGCATCTCGGCGGAGAACTGATAGACCACATAAGAATGATAGACGCAGACGGGCTGGTCTTCCGGAATGGCGCGCAGTGCGTCCGGCAGAAGATCGAGCGCGCTGCCGATGCGGATCTCCGGGCGTTCCGAGACGTAAGCTTTCAGCGCGGCTTCCAGGCGCTCGAAGCGGCCCTGCGTATCGGGCCACACCAATGCACGCAGCCAATCGCGCTGATCGGGGTCCTGGAGGTTCACCGGATTAAGTTCGAGCCCCATGCGACGCGCAATTTTTGGCGACTGCCCCAGTGGCGGGTTCTTGTCGCCGCGCAGTTCGCAATCGATGACGAGCGCGGGATTGGGCACCGGCAGTTCGAACGTCTCGCCGCCGCGATGGTAGCGAACGCCATAACGATCCCAGATAAGATTGAGACCGGCGCTGGGGCCGATCTCGATCAGGTTGAGCGGCTCGCCCGCATCCTTCGCTACCGCGCGGAAGGCGGCATGCAGCAACGCCGAGCGGCCAACTTCGTTGGTATTGGTGACTTTGCTTGCGATGAGTGGCGCAAGTTCGTCGCGATATTTGCAGACGAAATCGATGAAATGCGGAAGAGGATCGCCGTCTGCCTGCACACCGTTATTCAAATTGGGATAGAAGCGCCGCAGCGGATGATCGGCGGCGCGCAAGAGAAGATAATGCACCGCGCCGAACAGGATATTCGCGTGCGGCTGGCCTTTCTTCGCCTGCGCCGCGAAGGCGCGAAGCTCCGGGTTGTCGCGCACGCCTTCGGACAGGCGCACATAGAGCGGGCTGTCGGCGCGCCGCGCTTCTTCCGTGAAGAACTGCCAGTAGTCGAAAGGCTTGTCGCTCATTTCGGCAAAGGCACGTCTGCCTCCTTGAACGCCTTGCGCTGGCGCTTGGCGAGCGCGTCCACATCGAAATCGGAAATCTCTTCTTCGAAGAGTTGATGGAAGTTGAGTTCCGCGCCGAGACGGATCAGCGCGCCGCCCAATCCAATGGCAGCGCGATCCATGAAGACGAATTCGCGCGGCGGGCGGATGCCTCCCATCGCTTTCAGCTTCGCATGCACATCGTTCGCCTGCTTGATGCCGTACTCCGCAGCAGGCACGCCATTGTCCACGACGCGCACGCGATCGTCGAGCAGTGGATCGAAGATGAAGCCGGCCCACATGTTCAGGATTTTCACCATCTCCGGCGTCGGCGTCTTGAAGCCCCATGCTTCATAGGATTTCGCGGCAAGCTTCTCGTCTTTCTTCTGCAGCGCGCGATAGAGACCGATCACACCAGCGACGAAGTCCGGCTTGAAGGTGCGGATGCAGCCGTAGTCGAGCAGATTGATGCCGCCATCGCTCCGCACCGCGTAATTGCCCAGATGCGGATCACCGTGGATCACTCCATAGCGCGCGAAGGGCCGCCACCACGCCTTGAAGAGTGCCGTCGACGCGGCGTTGCGCACCGCGAGCTTCGCATCTTCGAATTCCACGATGGGGCGGCCGTCGAGCCATGTCATCGTCAGGAGGCGTTTGGTGGAAAGCGATGTGACCGGCTCCGGCACGGCGATGTCGTCGCGATCCTTCAGCATGATCGCATAGAGCTTCATATGCGCGGCCTCCCGCGTATAGTCGAGTTCTTCCTCGAGCCGCGCGGCGATCTCTTCGCCGATCTCGCGCGTATCGATGGTGCCGTCGAAACCGCGCTGGAGCATGAGTGCGGTCTTGAGTTGCCGCACATCGGCGTCCACCGCCGCGTCCATCGCCGGATATTGCAGCTTGCAGGCGAGTTTCGTGCCGTCCTTCGCCACGGCGCGATGTACCTGGCCCAGCGACGCGGCGGCGGCAGCTTCCTTGTCGAAGGATTTAAATTTCTTCTCCCAGCCCTTTCCCAACTCCGCCTCCATGCGGCGGCGCACGAAACTTGCGCCCATCGGCGGCGCGCTGGTTTGCAGTGTGAGCAATGGCGCCGCGACGTCGGGCGGCAAGACGCCCGGAACGGTTGCGATGAATTGCGCGACTTTCATCACGGGCCCGCGCAAATTGCCGAGCACGCGCGTGAGATCCGCGGCGTTCTGCGCTGAAACGGCACGCGTGCCGCCGAGCGAGCGTGCCGCACCGCGCGCGGCGACACCCGCCAATCCGCCGGAAACACGCGCAAAGCGCGTAATCCGTTTTGCAATGCCATCTTCGCGTTTGTTCATGAGATGTTGACGCGCAGCGCGTGCGCTAACCGATCCTTCACCATCTTCGCCGCCTTCACTCAGAAATCCTCGCCGCAAATGCTTTTCTCGTCCACCGCGATGGTGTCGCAAAGCGGGACCTTAAAGCGGATTTTTACCATTGGGGGGCGACTATCAGTGCGCCAGGAGGGCCGACGGAACATGGCGCAAACCATTCTCATCGTTGACGACGATCCGGTGCAACGCCGATTGCTGGAAGCCGCGATCACGCGCTCGGGCATGACGGTTGTGACCGCCCCCGGCGGCCAGCCCGCGCTCGATCTGCTTTCGGGTCCGCGTGGCGATCAAGTTTCACTCATGCTGCTCGATCTCGTGATGCCGGACATGGACGGCTTGCAGGTGATGGAGCGCATGCGGGCGCAGCATCCCGACATGCCCGTCATTGTGCTCACCGCCAAGGGCGGCATCGATTCCGCCGTGGAAGCGATGCGCGCGGGCGCCAGCGACTTTCTTGTAAAGCCGGCTAGTCCGGAACGCATCACCGTTTCCATTCGCAACGCGCTGAAGATCGGCACGCTGTCGAACGAAGTGACGCGCCTGAAGAAGAAGACGGAAAACCGTCTTGTGTTCGACGACCTCATCGCCTCGTCGGGCGAGATGAAGCAGGTCATTCGCCTCGGCCAACGCGCGGCGCAATCCAACATTCCGATTTTGATCGAAGGCGAAAGCGGCGCGGGCAAGGAACTCATCGCGCGCGCCATCCAAGGTTCTTCCGATCGCGCGGGCAAGCCGTTCGTGACCGTGAACTGCGGCGCCATTCCGGAGAATCTGATCGAGTCGATCCTGTTCGGCCACGAGAAGGGCTCATTCACCGGCGCGACCGACAAGCATTTGGGCAAATTCCAGGAAGCGGACGGCGGCACGCTGTTTCTCGACGAAATCGGCGAGCTGCGCCTCGACATGCAGGTGAAGCTGCTGCGCGCATTGCAGGAAGGCGAAGTCGATCCGGTAGGCTCCAAGCGCCCTGTGAAAGTGGATGTGCGCATCATCAGCGCCACCAATCGCGATCTTGCCGAGCGCGTGCGCGAAGGCCAGTTCCGCGAAGACCTTTATTACCGCCTGAACGTGTTCCCGATCTTCGTGCCGCCGCTGCGCCAGCGCCGCGAAGACGTGCCGGCGCTTGCCCGTCATTTCATCTCCCGCTTCGCGGCGGAAGAGAACAAGGCGGTTGCCGGGCTGACGCCGGAAGCGACCGACCTCATCGAAAAATATCAATGGCCCGGCAACGT
>JBQCJO010000178.1:0-2132 GCA_051952735.1 Rhizomicrobium sp. | reverse complement strand
CCGGACGAAGTCGATTACATCATCAACGCCGCGTTCTATACGCCGCGCGGCGGCGAATGGGATTGATCCGTTACGCCGTAGTGGCCGCCGCCGGCCATGCCGGGGGAGCGGGGCCGAACTCATTCGATCCCGCTACGCCGGGCTGTGCGCAGAAATAGATGATCACGATCGCTGCGATCAGCGCGAGCAACGAGACGAGCCACGCGATGCCCGCGAAGAACATGAACAGCGGGAAGAACATGATGCTGGCAAGCGTCAGGAAGCCCAGCAGCAGTTCCAGCAGGAATGGCACCGCGAGAATGAGCACCCATGACGTCGGCTTGCCGACATCGTGCAGGCGCCGCGCCGTCATGCCCAATGTCGGCAGGAAAAGCGCAAGCCCATAGAGCGAACGCAGGCTGGGCAGTCCGATGATGCCGGCGACGATGCTCACGCCAATCGCGACGACCACATAGACAAGGATGTAATACCAGTAGTGGGCGCGGCTGATGCGGCCGTTGAAATCGAGATAGTGGTTGGTGATCGTGTCGACAAAATTCTGCCAGAGCTGGTTGATATTGATCTGATCCATGGCTTTCCCCCAAGGAAATGCGGCGCATGGGCGCCGCGCCGGATTCGCGCGTGGAAAATCAGCTAATTCCCTGTATTAAAACAAGTCAATGACGGCCGGTCACAGCAGCAGGGCATAAGCGCGGGCATGGTTTCGAAGGTGTTCATAGACGGCGCCGCCGGGACGACGGGGCTCGAGATTCGCGAGCGGCTGGCGTCGCGGCGCGATCTGGAGATCCTCGAACTCGCCGATAGCGAGCGAAAGGACCCGCGTGCCCGCCGCGAAGCGCTGAACGAAAGCGACCTCGTGATCCTTTGCCTGCCGGACGAGGCAGCCAAGGAAGCCGTCGGCATGATCGAGCGGAACAACGTGCGGGTCATCGACGCCTCCACCGCGCACCGCACCGCGCCTGGCTGGGTCTATGGCTTTCCCGAAATGGAGAAGGACCAGCGCACCAGGATCGCGGCCTCCACGCGCGTCGCCAATCCGGGTTGTTACCCGACGGGGTATCTTGCGCTGGCACGGCCGCTGGTGCGTGCAGGGATTATTCCAAAAGATTTCCCGCTGACGGTGAATGCCGTGTCCGGCTATTCCGGTGGCGGCAAGAGCATGATCGAGGAATTCGAGAAGAAGGATTCTCCGGCCTATACGGAAACGGTCGTGCGCGCCTATGCGCTGACACTGGCGCATAAGCATGTGCCGGAAATGAAGGTGCATGCGGGGACCACACACCCGCCCGTCTTCGCGCCGAGCGTGGGCCGCTACTATCGCGGCATGATCGTGGAAGTGCCGCTGCAGCTTTGGGCACTGCCGGGAAAGCCCACGGTGTTCGATCTCTATAAGACGTTGGGCGAGGCGTATCTCGGCGAGAAGCTCGTGCAGGTCGCGTCCTTCGACCGGGTGCTGGACGCAGTGAAGGCCGTCCGCGAAGGAAAGCCCGTCGATTTCGATCTGGGCGACTTCATGCCGTCCAAATCCATAGATGCGGAGATGCTTAAGCTGACGAATGGCATGGAGTTGTTCGTGTTCGGCAACGACAAGACGCAACAGGCGCGGCTTGTCGCCGTGCTCGACAATCTCGGCAAGGGCGCGAGCGGAGCCGCGGTGCAGAACATGAACATCATGCTCGGCCTGCCGGAAACCGAGGGGCTGGTCTGATGTATCGTCCTTCCGCATTCGCGGTGGACGACGTTGCGGTTCTTCATGAGGTTATCCGCAAGCGCGTTTTTGCGACGCTGGCGTCCGTGGTGGACGGCGAAGTTGCCGTTGCCTATGCGCCTGTCGTGCTCGACGCCGGCGCCGGAATGGGCAGCATTCGATTTCATCTCGCAATCGGCAATCCGCTGGCCGCCTTGAAGGACAACGCGCGAATTCTGACGAGTTTCATGGCGTCGGATGCCTATATTTCTCCGGATTGGTATGCGCAGCCCGGCACCGTGCCGACGTGGAATTATGTGGCGGTTGAAGGCGAGGGGCGTGTGCGCCGCCTGTCGCGCGAGGAATTGCGCCAGCAGATCATCGACATCTCGGCACAGGAAGAAGGCAAGCTGCTTCCGAAGCCGCCCTGGCAGGTCGACAAAGT
>JBQCJO010000177.1:0-2520 GCA_051952735.1 Rhizomicrobium sp. | reverse complement strand
AGAAGAAGATGCAGGCCGAAGTCGAACGCCAGCAGCAATCGCTGGCGCATCTGGCGCGCGTCGGCGTCATCGGCGAACTCTCCGGCGCCCTCGCGCATGAGCTCAACCAGCCCCTGACGGCGATTTTGAGCAACGCGCAGGCGATACAGCGCATGATCCGGCAACAGCCGCTCAACGTCAGCGAGCTGGAGAACGCGATCCGCGACATCATCGAGGACGACTCGCGCGCGGGCGACGTTATCCGCCACCTGCGCGCGCTTTTGAAGAAGGATGAAACCCACCACGACCTTCTGGAGCTCAACGCGCTCGTGATGAACGCTCTTCAGCTCACGCGCAGCGATCTCATCTCCCGCCGCGTGGCCACCGTGACCCAGCTTTTCTCGGGCAAGCTGCCGGTGAAAGGCGACGCGGTGCAGCTTCAGCAGCTGTTGCTCAATCTCATCCTGAACGCCTCGGAGGCGATGAGCGATCATCTGGAGCCGGGCGGCGTTCTGATGATCACAAGCGATCTCGTCGCCGGCACTTTCGCCCACCTGTGCGTTTCCGACACTGGGCCGGGAATCGACGGCGAAGTGATGGCCAAGCTGTTCGACACATTCTTCACCACCAAACCGCATGGGCTCGGATTAGGTCTTTCCATCTGCCGCGCGATTGTGTTGCGACACGGTGGAAAGATATGGGCCGAAAACAATCCGGGCGAAGGCGCGGCATTTCACATTTATCTGCCACTGGCCGAAGGAGCAGCGCCATGACAGAGCATCTGCCGTCTTGCGTCTATATCGTCGATGACGACCGGAAGGTTCTCACCGCCCTCTCCCGGCTTCTCACCGTCACGGGCTATCACGTCCGCACATTCGACTCGCCGCGCGCATTCCTCGCGGAGCATGATCCGGCCACCCCCGGCTGCGCCCTTTTCGATGTCGGAATGGCCGAAGTGGATGGCCTCGCCTTGCAGGATATTCTCCAGCGCGATGGCCGCAGCCGTCCGATCATCTTCATCACTGGCCATGATGACGCGCGCACCAGCGTTCGCGCCATGAAGGCGGGCGCCGTCGACTACCTGACCAAGCCTGTTCAGGACACAGAGCTGCTCGCCGCCGTGCAGAACGCCATTGACGCGGACTTGAAAGCCCGGCGCGACGATGCCCGTGTCGCGGAGTTGCGGCGGAAACTGAGCCTCCTGACCACGCGCGAAGCCGAGGTTATGGAACAGGTGGTTCGCGGGCGGCTCAACAAGCAGATCGCATTCGATCTTGGGATCGTCGAGAAAACGGTCAAGGTTCATCGCGCGCGTGTCATGGAAAAGATGGATGTGCGCTCGGTCGCCGCTCTGGTGCATGTCGCGGAAACGCTGGGCATCCCGGTCACCGACCAACCGGCGCCGGGATGATCATGGCAGTCCTTCCGTTCCGGCGCGTATCCCTAAAGACCAATGTGCCGGAATCGCCGCGCATGTTATCCGCTTCCATACCTGCAAATCGTGGCATGGAGATGGATGCGCGGCCGATGCGCGTTGCAATTCTTGACGACGATCCCTCCATCCGCTCGGCCATCGGCAGATTGTTGCGGACGTCCAATATCACGGTCATCGCGTATGCGACCTGCATAGAGCTGTTCGACTCTATCGCGTCGTTCGCGCCCGATTGCCTGGTTCTCGATCTGCAGATGCCCGGCATGACCGGCATGGATGTGATGCAGTATCTCACACAGCGCGGAATGAATTATCCCACGATTATCATCACCGCGCATGACGAGGCCGGTTCCCGCGAGATGTGCCTGGGCAACGGCGCGGCGGCGTATCTGCGCAAGCCGCTCGATGCCGAAGAGCTTTTCAAAGCCATAGACGGCGTGGTCGGCCACTAACGCCTTCGGTTAGACTTAAGTCTAATTGCCGGAAAGCCTTTCGGTTCCTGAAATGCTTCGATGGAAACGGATGACGCGCAGAGCGATCTGAACCACGAGCTCACCCGGCTGAAGCTGCGCGACGTTGTGATCGGATCGGCTGTCGCCGCCGTGCTTCTTGCGATGATGCCCGGTCATGCCCAGCGCGGCACCGCGTCCGCTGCCGGCGGCCGCGCCCGCGTCTCGACACCGCTTCTGCCCAAGCCCAAACCTGATTGCGCAAAGCACACGGACGGCCATTGCGGCGTGCCGCACCATGCGACGCGCCACGCCGGCTATCTCATCCATCGCGACGCGACAGCGCACACGGTCGATATCCGCGCCTGACCGCTTGGACCAAAGTCCAATTGAGAGAAATCGCGTGTCGAACGGAAAATCCTGCAGCATCTGCAGGATGGTCTTTCATGTTCCATCAAAAACTCGTCACGGTTTTTCGTGCAATCGCTTTCGCAGCGGTGCTGATCCCTTCCGGAAATGCCGTCGCGGATACGCCGCCCGCCACGTTGAGCGATGGAGAGCTCGACGCCCTCGTCGCGCCGGTCGCGCTCTATCCCGATCAATTGCTGGCCAAAGTCATGATCGCATCGACCTACCCGCTCGAAATCGTCGAAGCGGCGC
>JBQCJO010000176.1:0-2318 GCA_051952735.1 Rhizomicrobium sp. | reverse complement strand
GAATGTTTGTGAAATCCGGATCGAGCATCTGCGTGGCGTAGCTCTGCTGGAGCTGCGCATAGATCATGTTGGGCTGTGCGCCGCCTTGCATCATCGCCTGCATGCCGCCATCGAGCGGTAGGCTGCTCAGGATGGCGATCTTCGCCTTCTTCGGATGCGAGAGCCGATAGATCAGCGCGGAGAGGTCATATTCGAGATAGGGCTCGCGTTCAGCGGTGAAGAACGGCACGACTTCCTTGTCGCCCACGGTGTTGGAAGCGACGAGACCGAAATAAACGGCGCTGCCGCTGTCGGTCGGTGCGCCGGTGAGGCCATTGGCGGATGCTTCGTCTTCCTCCGGCGTGAACGGCTCGGGATCGACTTCGTGAAGAATGATCTTGCCGCCGCTGCGCGCGGCATATTCCTGCAGCATGTCGCGCACGCGCCGGGCATAGGCGTCGATCTGCGCATAATCGCTGGCGACTTTCTTCGAATAGAAGAAACGCAGCGTCACCGGCTCTTTCAGTTGCGCGATGATGTGCTTGGTGCCTTGCGACAGCGTGAACGCGCCGTTCTCGGTGAGATCGAGCTTGGCGGATGTCAGCCCCGTGTTCGCCGCGATGGTGATGGCGACGAAGATGATCGCCGCGAGGACGACGGCGGCAATAGCATAAACGCGGCGCGAGATAGGTTTCATCTCACCCCGTCCGCTTCAAGTCGATGACCACGATGTTCACCAGCAGGAACAGCGCGATGAGAGAGATAAAATAGATCACGTCCCGCAGGTCGATCACGCCAGCGGTGATCGCAGAGAAATGCGTGAGGAAGCTGAATGAGGCGATCGTGTTCAGCAGCAACAGCGGCGCCCAGTCCCGGAAGAAGTCCAGTACCAGCGGCGCGCCGGACACCGTGAACAGAAAACACACCACCACGCTGACGACAAACGCGATCACCTGATTGCTCGTCGTCGCGCTGACCGCAGCGCCGATGGCGAGATATCCGCCGGCCATGAGGAAACTGCCGATATAACTGGCGAAGATCACACCGTTGTCCGGCGAGCCCAGGAAATTCACCGTCAGCCAGATCGGAAAGGTGAGGGCGAGCGCCAAACCGGTGAACGCCCACGCGGCGAGGAATTTGCCGACAACGGTCGCCCACAGCGGCACCGGCAATGTCAGCAGCAATTCCATCGTGCCCGTGCGGCGTTCCTCCGCCCACAGGCGCATCGCGATCGCAGGCACGAGGAAGAGATAGAGCCACGGATGGTAGCCGAAGAACACGGTCAGGTCGGCCACGCCGTTTTGGTAGAAATTGCCGATGTAGAACGTGAACGCACCCATCGCGAACAGGAAGATCACGATGAAGACGTAAGCCAGCGGCGTCGCGAAATAGGTCGCGAATTCGCGGCGGAAGATGGGCCACACATATTTCATGCGCGGGCCTCGCGTGCGCGCGTCGCATCATGCGTGGTGATGGCGCGGAACACTTCGTCGAGACGGCCGGGCTCGGCGTAAAGCTCCTGCACCTTCCATTCGTCGTCCGCCGCCATGCGGCCGATCTCTTCGATGAGCAGCGCGCCGCCTTTGGGGAATGCTGTGAGCTGAACGGCGCCGCCGTCGGCCAGCGATTGTTCGATCGCCGCGACGGCGGAAATGGTGCGCAACTTTTTCGTGATGTCAGCGGCATCCGTCGCGGGAACGGTGAGCGTCACCGCATTGTGGTGGCGTGAGCGCGCGAGCAGCTCGGCGGGCGTGCCGTCCGCCACTACGCGGCCACGGTCGATGATCACCGCGCGCGTGCAGATCGCTTCCACCTCTTCAAGGAGATGGGTGGAGACAATGATGGCTTTTTCTTTCGCCATCGCGCGGATGAGTTCGCGCACCGAATGTTTCTGATTGGGATCGAGACCGTCCGTCGGCTCATCCATGATAAGCACCGGGGGATCGTGCAGGATCGCTTGCGCGAGACCGACGCGGCGCTTGAATCCTTTGGACAAAGTGTCGATGGGCTGATCCAGAACCGGATCGAGATCGGTTTTCGCGACGGCCACATCCACGCGCTCTTTCACCGCTGCGCCGTCATAGCCGCGCACGCGCGCGATGAAGGCGAGGAACTGGCGCGGCGTCATATCGCCGTAAGCCGGCGCGCCTTCCGGCAGATAGCCGACGCTCTTCTGCGCCGCGAGCGTGTCGGTCTCGACATCATGCCCGCACACCGACACGCGTCCGCTTGTCGGTGTGAGAAAGCCGGTGACCATCTTCATCGTGGTGGACTTGCCGGCGCCGTTCGGTCCCAGAAAGCCCAGCACTTCACCTTTGCCGACCTTCAGGTCGATCCCG
>JBQCJO010000175.1:0-8546 GCA_051952735.1 Rhizomicrobium sp. | reverse complement strand
ATGGTGAAGCCGAGGAGAAACTCTTTCCAGCGGAACGGCTCCACGACGAGATCTTGCGAGGACCGGTCCGGCGCGATGAGGACGAACAGCGCGCATATCACCGCGACGAACACCGCGATGATCGCGTAGATCCAAAGACCAAGCGATGCGAACATCGCGCCGGTGAACACCGCGCCGCCGATGATCCCGACAAAGCCGCCGAAGCCGCCGAGCGACGAGGCCGTGCCCAGATGCTTTTCCTGAACGCGATCCGCCAAAGTGGCGGCGACGGGCGATTGGGCGACGTTCACCAGCACCTGCCCAACCGTATAAAGAACGCCGACCATCACAACCGTGGGCGCAAACGGAAGCAACGCAAACACCGCGCCGCCGGCGAGCGCGCCGAACAGTATCCATGGCGCGCGCCGCCCCAGACGATTGCGCGTGCGGTCCGACACCACGCCGATAAGCGGTTGCGCCAGCATCGTCACGGCGACACCGATGGCGGTCACCAGCGCAAGCGACGACGCTTTCGATGCGTTGAACTGCGTCAAGATCGCAAGCAGCCGTGTCTGTTCGGCCGTCGCCGTACCCGCCGTGATGTGTTGTTGCAACAGCGAGAGCTGCTGGATGTTCACGCCCGCATCCGCGCCGGTGAACCAGCGTGCATGCTCCAGCATCTGGATCTGGTTGGGAATGAGAATGCCGCACATGCCCCACACCGCGGTGATCGCGATATTGGCCAGCACCAGTCCGATCAGATAGCGGTGATAGGCGGGCCCCGGCGTGTATTTCTCCGAGCCGCCCGGTATCGGGCGCTCGCCGTCCTGCGCGGCCATGCTGTTCTGCGACATTCCGTTATTTCCCGTGTTTCGCGCGCGCCTTGCAAGTGCCTGCATTCAATGTTGAGTATCGCATCATGCCCGGCAGCCAGGACTACGCCCCCGATCCGCGCAACGAGAATGCGCTCCTCTATCTGAACGGCGAGATGGTGCGCCGCGCCGACGCGAAGGTGTCGGTGTTCGACGCCGGTTTCGGCATGGGCGACGGCGTGTGGGAAGGCGTGCGCCTGCACAAGGGCAAATTCCTCTTCCTCGATGCGCATCTGGATCGGCTCTATGCCGGCGCCAAGGCCATCATGCTCGATATCGGCCCGCGCGAGGGCATTGTCGCCGCGCTGAAGAAGACCGTCGAAACCAACAAGATGGAAACCGGCGTCCACATCCGCCTGATGATCACGCGCGGTCCCAAGAAGACGATCAATCAGGACCCGCGCAACGCGCTCGGCAAGCCGACCGTCGTCGTGCTGGCGGATTATAAAGAGCCGTCACCGCAGATCGTGACCAAGGGGCTCAAGCTCGCCACCTCGCGCATCCGCACCACGCCGCCCACCATGTTCGACATGCGGATCAACTCGCACAGCCGCCTCAACTTCATCCTCGCGATGATCGACGTGATCGACACCGGCGCGGACGAAGCGATCATGCTCGATCCGAATGGCCATATCGCAAGCTGCAACGCGACGAATTTCTTCTGGATCGTGGACGGCGAAGTGCACACCTCCACCGGTGCCTTCTGTTTCAACGGCATCACGCGCGACAACGTCATCGCGCTCTGCCAGGAGAACAACATCCCTCTCAAACGCGCCGACTTCCTGCCGGAAGACGTGACCAGAGCGGACGAAGCCTTCGTCACCGGCACCTTCGGCGGCCTCACGCCCGTGCGCGAGATTGACGGGCGCCTGTTGCCCGCCGCGCTGCCAGGACCGATCACGAAGCGCCTGCGCGATCTGTATGCCGCTCTGAAAGAGAAAGACGCCGCGTCGTGAGCGATCCCATCCGCATCGCCATGTGGTCCGGTCCGCGCAACATCTCCACCGCGATGATGCGCAGCTTCGAAAACCGTGACGATTGCGCGGTGAGCGACGAGCCGTTCTACGCCGCCTATCTTGCCGCGTCCGGCTCGGTGCATCCGATGCAGGACGAAGTGCTCGCCTCGCAGCCGAACGACTGGCGCGATGTGGTGAAAGCGCTTCTCGGTCCGGCGCCGAAGAACCGGCCGATCTGGTATCAGAAGCACATGACGCATCACATGCTGCCGCAGTTCGGCCGCGACTGGATCGCGAAGATGCGCAACGCTTTCCTCATCCGCGCGCCGGAAGACGTGCTCGCGTCTTATCTGCAGAAGCGCGGCGAAGCTTCGCTCATGGATATCGGGTTCGTGCAGCAGCGCGAGATGTTCGAACAGGAAGCCGACCGCCTCGGCCATGCGCCGCCGGTCGTCGAAGGCAAGGATGTGCTTGCCGATCCGCGCGGCACGCTCACCAAGCTGTGCAACGCGCTCGGCATTCCGTTTTCGGAAAAGATGTTGAGTTGGCCCGCCGGCCGCCGCGACAGCGACGGCGTCTGGGCGCCCGCCTGGTACGACGCCGTCGAGAAATCCACCGGCTTCGCGAAACCCGATAGCCGGCAGCCGCCAAAATTGTCGGACGATCTGCGACGCATCGCCGACGCGGCGCGTCCGCATTATGAGCGGCTGGCCGCGTTTAGACTCGTGGAGTGAATATATATCCGCCTTTGTCGCGCTGAGCGGACAGAAGACCGGTCGGATCGAAAAAGCGGGCAAGATATCGCGCAGCGGTGTCACTATCTGCCTGTGGGCCGACTAAGTCGCTGCCCACGGTCACACCTGTGAATGAAAGCGCGCAATCGGCTTCCACGGGGATGTTTTTGCCATCCAGCGAATCCATCCCTCGAACATCGGCATTGCCTTTGACGATGAGCCCGAGCCCTCCGCCGCGCTGTTGAAGTGTCAGTTCTGACAATCGCAGTGTGTGATGATCGGCAAGATAAAGCGACCCTTCAACTAGCTTTGGGTAGCGGACGCTCTTCAGTGTCATACCGGCCATCTGCTGCAGATTCTTCACCGGCCAACAGAGCCAGTCGCACAAAACCGAGCAACTCAGCGTCTCGCCCGAATCTTCGACATCCTGGCAAGTTACCAAGATGTTCCAGTAAAGATCGAGTGGGAGCGACGTGCGGGCATTCTCAAGAATATATCCGTATATCTCAGCAGATTGTGCTCGAACCTGAGACGATCGAAGCATCAACGTGCCCTCATTGGATGCGGCTAACTCTAATGCGGGTTCGTCGGCTTGCGTTCGGCGGACTTGTCCAGAATCCCCGGTTCGTCCCACGCGCCTTCCGGCCGCATCGAGACGTAAGGATCGCTGTAGAGATTGATCGCGTCCGGGTGCTTCTCGAACTTGATCAGCACTTCCAGATATTCGTGATCGGAGAAGGTGAACGGCTTGTCTTCGCGCAGCGGCGTGAAGCCGTATTTGCTCCAGTAATGCACCAGCCGCTTCTGCGCATAGCCGCAGGCCTGCACATAGCCTTTGCGGCGGATCACCTCGAAGGAATATTCCATCATCAGCTTGGCGCATTCCGTCGCGCGGAAGCGGCTCAGCACCGCCACGCGCTCGAACTTCGCGTAATCGCTGAACCAGCGCACGCGCAGCGTGCCCGCGGGTTCGCCATCGACATAGGCCACGAAATGCGTCGCGCAGAAATCGTTGCCGTCGAACTCTTCTTCATACGGGCATTTCTGCTCGCCGACATAAACCTGCGAACGGATGGAAAAAGCCTGTGCCAACGCCTCTGGCGTCGTCACGACGGATATGGTGATGGACATGGCGTGCCTTATGCGGCGTTGCTGCTACCGGTCGCCGGAACATAAGGCGGGCGGTCCATGCGGAACAGATTACCAATGCCCGCTGCGGCGTTGTGTGGCGTGAAACCGCGTCCCTTGAGCGCGTTCAATCCGCCCGCGGTTCCCGCCGTCGCGAAGATCGGAATGCCGCCATAACGCTCCGCACCCAATGCGTTGGCAAGCAGCCATCCGGCGATGCGTGACATGCGTCGTACCACAACGACCCAAAGATAGATCGCCGCGGGACGCGTGTCGGATGGAACAACAAGGCGCATGTCGGGATCGATGCCGTCGAAGCGTCCCTGTTCGAGCGTCTCAAGTCCTGGTTGGTTCAGATAGATGAGCGCGAAATAGCCGACCATCTGCTTGTCGGCGCGCGTGTTGTCGCTCGCGCGATACACGCCCCAGACGGTGTCGTGATTGTGCTTGCGCATGTTGCGCAGCGTATCCAGTGAGGTGATCTCGCTGCCCACCTCCTTCTGGGTGAGGGCATAGAGTTCCGGCAGTTCTTCTTCCTTGGCGCGCGCCACCCAGATGATCCCGCCATCCGGCAATGAAGACCATGGCTCTTCTTTTGCTTTGTCTGGCGCCAGGTCCAACAGCTCTCCCAAATTCTCCGACATCTGCCCACTCCCACGAACGCATTACTTACCGAGGTCTTAAAACGCCGACCTCGCCGTAACTATAAATTATCCATGTCCGGAAATGAATCGCGTTATACAATCCGCGAGCGGATTCTCGCGATTTCGTTAATATACACAGTGGGTTAGCGGAGTCGGGCCTAAGCCCTTGGGAACGCTTGATCGTTAAGATTGACGTTCAAGTTTTACAGAAAAAGAAAAAGCGCCGGGTGGGGACCGGCGCTTGTGAAGTTTCAGGAGGAGACAGTCGCTAACCGCCCGACACCTTGCGCGCAGCCACGAGGCCCAGCACCAGGAAGATCAGGAAGATGACCAGGAACACCCAGACCAGTGTCTTGGCGATGGCGAAGGAGGCACCGGCGATGCCGCCAAAGCCCAGAACGGCGGCGACGAGGCCCAAAATCAGGAAAAGTATGGCGAGACGCAGCATGGCGTTTCCTCAATATGAATTTCAGTAAGGAAATGCGCGCAGGGAACGAAAGTTCCGTCATCCGAACCAGCGGCGGCAGGCGCGGCTGAAGCTCGTGGGATCGCGATAGCCCAGCCGCTCGGCGACCTCGTCGCGCGAGAATGTTCCGGCGGCCAGCAATTTCTGGGCGCGCGCTTTCATCTCGTCATCGAGCAGATCGCGAAATTGCGTGTCCGCTTCCATCAGCCGCCGCGCCAGCGTGCGCCGCGATACGCCGAGCGCGCGCGCGACATCCTCCGCGCCCAACCGTCCATCCGGCATTGTCTGCAGCAACCGCTCGACTTGCGCGCGCAGATCCATCGGATCGTCCAGCCGCGCCAGCGCGGTCTGCAATTCGCCGAGCGCATGGCGATGCAGCGCGCTGTCCGCGCCGGTGGAGGGAATGTCCATCCACGCCTTGGGCAGCTCGACCATGTTGATGCGCGTGTCGTAGCGCACATGCGGGCTGAGCGCCGCGCGCACCTTCGCGTCGTAATCGCGCTTCGGCGCGGCGAAGGAGAATTGCATCTCGTTCGGCGCGCGGCCGAGCGAGGCCTGCACCAGGGCGCGCACGGCGACGAACGCGATCTCCATCATCGGCCGCCATTGCGGCTCGTCGAGCGCGGCGGTGAGTTCGTATTCCAGCCGCACGATCTGTCCGCGCGGCTTCAGCGCAATATGAAAGAACGGCGCACGCACATGCGCGTAGCGCTGCAACACACCGATCGCGTCGCCGATGGTGGGTGCCGACACCATCGCCGTCGCAATCGCGCCATGCGCGGAGGGATTCCAGAGCTCCGGCTGCGAGAACGCCCACCCGGCGCCATGCAGCGCGGTGACGTTCTCCACCTGCCGCACCTGCTGAAACAAACTGATCTCGGCGGCGGGATTGGCGAGATCGCGTTCGCTGACGCCCGTGCCGTCCAGCAGCGCCGCGCCGCGGGTGCCCGCGAAGCAGCGATGGATGAGCCGGAAATAGCCCATCGTCATCGGCAGGCGTTCGAGGGTCGCGTTCGCCATTTGGCTCAAAATGCCACAATTTTGGCAGCAGCGGTAGTCGCCTTCCGCGAGGGCAGGCGTAGGCTTTCTCGTGAGACGGCGCAAAAGCCGCGAACGCTGGGAGCCAACGCCATGACCGCCATCAAGGACATCTATGCGCTGCAGCCGGACGGTTCGAACTGGACCGTGCCGCAGGATTTCGACGTCAACTTCAACTGGGATTACGACGACGGCCGCGCGGCGATGATGGGCATCTACGCCAAGGGCAAGCAGATGCAGTGGGACGCGGAAACGCGCATCGACTGGTCGCAAGAGCTCGACGAAGACAATCCGGAGCAGATGCCCGAAGAGTCGCTGCCGATCCACATGGCCGATTGCTACAAGAAGATGAGCGACAAGGAGAAGGCGCTCGTCCGCCGCCATTTCCAGGCCTGGCAGATTTCGCAATTCATGCAGGGCGAGCAGGGCGCGCTGATCTGCGCGGCGAAAATCGTCACGCAGGTGCCCGACGCGGATTCCAAATTCTACGCCGCCACGCAGACCATCGACGAAGCGCGGCATGTCGAGGCGTACAAGCGGCTGCTCTCGAAATTCAAAGTCGCCTATCCGATGACGAAACCCTTGCAGGATTTGATCGACCAGACCCTGCGCGACAGCCGCTGGGACATGACCTATCTCGGCATGCAGGTGGTGATCGAGGGGCTTGCGCTCGCCGCCTTCGGCCAGATCCGCGATCAGGCGCAGAACCCGCTGGCGGCGCAGGTGAATGCCTATGTGATGCAGGATGAATCGCGTCATGTTGCGTTCGGCCGCCTCGCGCTGCGCGACTACTACCCGCATCTCACGCAGAAGGAGCGCGACGAGCGCGAAGAGTTCCTGCTCGAAGCGTCCTATCTGATGCGCGACCGTTTCGATGCGGTGGAGTTGTGGCAGAACCTCGGCCTGCCGGTCGAAGATTGCGCCAAGGCAATGTATGAATCCGGCTTCATGGAGAAATTCCGCAACTCCCTCTTCACCCGCATCGTTCCCATCGTGAAGGACATCGGCTTGTGGGGTCCTTACATCCAGAAGGGCTACACCGAGATGGGTGTGATCGATTACGCCAAGACCGACGTGCAGGCGTTGCAGGACAACGACGAAAACATCGCCGCCCAGTTCGACGCCCGCCAGCGCGACATCCAGCGCGTCATCGACCGGGCGCAGGGCACGATGGCGGCCGAGTAACCCAAGCTCCGATCCTCAACGCGGAGCGGCAAAGCCGCGCATTCCGGTGCGCGGCTTTTGCTTTTCTTTGTCGCTTGATTCCTATTCCGTCATGGCCGGGCTTGTCCCGGCCATCCATTAACGCAGGTCATGGGCTTCTGGAAAATGGATGGCCGCCACAAGGGCGGCCATGACGAATTAGAGATAATGTAATGCTCCTTCCCGCCTTCTACATCCTCACCGCTGCCGTGCTGCTCGGCGCGTTCATCGCTCTCTCCTATCTCGGCTTGATCCGCTGGCGCTGGTGGCCGGGGCTCATTCACGGCGTGTTGGGCGCGGCGGGACTTCTGCTGCTTTTTCTTTCCCTCGGCGGGCCGCCGCGCGGCGTGGAATTCGGCGTGCAGTCCTTCGGCACGATCGCCGCCGTCACCGGCACGGCCGGATTGCTCCTGGGCCTCATCATTGCGGCGTTGAATTTTTTCGCGAAGAGGCGCGCGGGATGGCTCGCCGGTGCGCATGTCACCGTCGCGATCGCGGCCTGGCTCTTCCTGATGGCGTATGTGGTGTTCTAGTCGTTCCACACCGGAACGCCGCAGCCCACATCGATGAAGTGGAAATCGGCGGCGGTTTCCATGCCGAAGCGATTGCCGGCGGTGTGCAGAAGCTGGCCGGTCAGCCGCACATGGCAGAGCAGCAGCGGAATGCCGTCGTCGCCCGCGCCCAGAGGCAAGCCGGTCACCTCGATATATTGCCCGAAGCCTTTGGGCGTGTGCATCGGCGTGATCTGCCACAGCCCGCACGGATGGTTCGCCATCAGCCAGCCGGTGGTCAGCGCGCCGTCGCGATAATCCGCATCGAAATGTTCCAGATGATCGCGTCCCGCCAGATTGAAGCCCGCGATCTCCTGATAGCGTTCGCCGGCGAGGCGGATGCGCATCGTGCGCCGCTCGGGCGCCGGCGCTTCCATCAGCACCAGGTCGCGGACGAAGCGCGCGGCTTTGGCGACATTGAATTGGGAGCGGCGCGGAACGATGGCGCCGCCGCGCATGCGGTTCCACATCTCCTCGAAATCGCGGCTCTCCTGCGAGCGCGACCACAAGGCCTCCTGCATGCCTCTGAGGGCATGTTCTGTTTCCGGCACCATTCCCATGACGCAACTGTAAGAGTGCGCCGGTTAACATCGGGAAAACCTGCGTTTCCGCATTTTAGGGAACCGAATCTGAACGCAATTTAAGCCTGTTTCCCTTGCATCTTCGGGCTCCGCGAATAGTTTTTTTCCGTGTCTGCAATCCTTCAAGCGGAGACGAGCAATGAGAAAAACAACGATGGCCCTGATGGCCGGCGCGCTCGCGCTGGCGGGCACCGCGGCGTGGGCCGCAAGCAGTGACGTCCACCACATGACCGTGCGCCTCGCGGACGGCAGCGTGGCGAATATCGAATACACCGGCGACGTTGCGCCGAAAGTCAGCATCCGCGAAGGCGCGCCGATGTCGCTCGCCGATTTCGCGCCGCTGCCGCGCGCAGCGCCGTTCGCGGACTTCCAGCAGATCGACGCCATGATGAAC
>JBQCJO010000174.1:0-3690 GCA_051952735.1 Rhizomicrobium sp. | reverse complement strand
GGCTATGTCTGTGCTTGTTGAAAATGGGTATATTCATGCGTTATCACATCGGTGACGGGGTTTTCAAGATCGGCGGGCATCAATAACACGCCGCACAACGACTCCAGCCCCACCATCACGCCCGTCTCGTCCGCGATGGCGACAGGCTTGCCGCGCCCGACGGCAACCGTGACCGGGGGAAACTTCGCTTCCGGATAAAGCGTGCCGAGTTTCGCCAGCGCCGCGCTCACGCGGGTTTTGGCGCGCGGCAACACGGCGAGGCATTTGCGCGCCTTCTCATAAATATCGGGATGATCGGCGATGGCCTGCACGACGCGGTCCGCCGTTGTGCGGCGTTGCTTCAGGAAGCTGCGTAAGCCATCGCTGCCCTTCTCGATATAAGCGTGCTGGATCTGATCCGCGGTGGGATGGCCGCCCGCCGCATCATAGACCTGATAGAAAAGCGCCACGTCTTCGGTGTGGACCACCGGCGATGCCGCAAAGGCGCAGCCGCTCCACATCGACATCGCCAGCGCGACAACGAAACTGCGCATCAATTCACCTTCGTCAGCGGCGCTTCATGACCTTTTTCGACCAGGCGCAAGGACGTGCCATCGGCTTCGAACACGGTGACCGAGCAATTGTCCGGCGAGAACACCACCACGCGATCATCTTTCAGCGCGGCACCCGCCAGCACATTGATGGCGACATAGTGCGAGAAGATCACCGTGTCGTGCGGGATTGCGGCGGCGGTGGCGATGCAGTGCTCCCGCCAGCTTGCCAGTTCCGGATTCACATCGCGCCATGAGCCTTGCATCAACTTGCGCAGCCACACCGCGCGCTCTTCCAGCGACGCGAGATTGGGCGACGGTATCTCCGCGACCGCATGTTCGATCGCCGGCGTCTTGCCCCACAGCTTGGCCAGCGGTGCGGCGGTTTGTTGCGCGCGCGCGAGCGGGCTTGAAAGAATGGACAGCGGCCCGATGCCCTTCAGTTTCTCCGCGACCGCCTCTGCCTGCTCGCGCCCCAACGCGTCGAGCCCCGGGTCCATCGCACCACCGAACCCGGCTTCCGCCTTGCCGTGACGCACCATGTAAATCTTCGACATAACCACCAATCCAAAATAGCGTGGCCGAACACTAGTGGTCCGGGAATAGGGTTTCCACCGTAATTCGCCCCTTCCGGATTCCTTTATGAACCTTGCAATGATTGTGAACTGCGCCATCGGACGGCGCTGCGCACACTTGATGCACGCAAGTGGCTGATTCTGGAAACCGTGCCGCTGATGCACTAGCGCGACGAATTGAAACGGAGTTCGCAATGAAGTGGCTTTTGGCCGGAATGGCGGTTTGCCTTTTCTCGACATGCTGCGCGGCATCGCCCGCACGCTTTGTGTCGCATAACATCGTGATTTCCCATCGCGATCCTGCTGTCGAAATCAAACTTCCCGCCGCGTTTCACTACGTCGGCACGGAAAACTTCTTTCTCAGCAAGCCCGAACTTGGAAAGACCGAACACTGCACGATGTTCGTCTTTGTCGACGCGCCCGACGGTCATCATGTTCGCCGATATGTCTGGGTCCAGTTTGAAGAATACCTGCCGGGCCATCCGGAACTGCATCTGACCTACAATTCTCCGCGGCATGCCAATCTCGGCGGTCTGGACTTCTATGAGGACGAAGGCGTCAGTCACGCCACCAAAATACCGAAGCCCGGTTCCGATGGAGAGCATTTTTACGGGCTCCTCGCATCGCACGGCTATCAGCGCACCGATCTCCTATGGACGCGTCTCGTTCACCTGCCTGATCCGTCCAACCGCAAAGAGCTGATGATCATTTATGCCGAGAGCCTCGCGGGCAGCGGCTATACCGCCGCACAACTGGATGACGGCGGGCCAGAACACGCGCGGTGGACAGCCATCGACGAGGGTTTGCGGGAGCGGGCCGAACACAGCATCAAAATCTCGGCCGCCGCCAAGTAGGCCGGTGCGCTAGCCCGCCGTCAGCGCCTGAAAGCTTGCCATCGCGAGGCCGAGGCCGCGCATGTCGCCGGTGGTGGTGCCGTGCATCACGTTCATGACGTAGGACATCGTAGCGCGCGCATCGTAATCGATGATGATGATCGAGCCACCATAGCCGCCCCAATACATCGTGTTGGGATTGGGCAACGGCACGATGCCGCCCGCCAGGCCGAAGCCCAGGCCAAAGCGCGCGGGAATTCCCATCACCAGATCCTTGCCTTCGATCTGAAGCTCCAGCGCCTTGCGCGCACCGGCTTCCGACATGAAGCGTTTGCCCTTCGCCACACCGCCATTGGCAAGGATCGTGTGAATCTCCGCCACCGAACGCGCGTTGCCCGTGCCGCCCGCCGCAGGAATCTCCGCGCCGCGCCACGCGCGCGTTTTGGTTTCGCTGACATGGATGCCGGGATTGGTCGACATATTCTTCAGGATTTCGCTTGGCTGCGGACCATCTTCCACGCCTTCGCCCGGCGGTGGTGGAATGAGTTCGGCGACGCGATCGTCTTCCGATGCCGGCAAACCGATCCAGAAATCGGCATGCAGCGGTTCGGCGATCTCTTCGCGGAAAACGCGGCCGATGGATTTGCCCGTGACGCGGCGAATGATTTCGCCGACGAGATAGCCTTGGGTCAGCGCGTGATAACCCGGCGCAGTGCCCGGCTCCCAGAAGGTCGATTGCGCCGCGAGCAATGACGTCGCTTTTTCCCAATCGTAGAGCGTTTCCTTGGTGATCGTCTCCTTCCAGCCTGAGAGACCGGCGGCGTGGGACATGATCTGCGCAACCGTGATGGCGCCCTTCCCATTCGCGGCGAACTCCGGCCAATATTTCGCGACCGGCGCCTTGAAATCGATCAAGCCGCGGTCCGCCAGCAGCAGCGCGGTCAGCGCCGTCATCGTTTTGGTGGTGGAATACACGTTGATGATTGTGTCCTTCACCCAAGGCTTCGTCTTCGCCGCATCGGCATATCCGCCCCACAGATCCACGACCGTCTCGCCGTTCTTGGTGACGCAATAAGACGCACCAAGATCAGCGCCGCTGTCGAAATTGCTCTTGAACGTGTCGCGAACCCCCTCAAAGCCGGGTCTCGCAAATCCGTGTATCTCAGTCATGAAGTCTCCTATGCTGCGCAATCGTGGCCAATTCGGGGACCTGCCGCAATGGACCAGATTGTCGAACCTCTGTCGCAAATAGATCGGCAAAATCTTGAGCGCGCACGGGATTGGCTCAAAGGTTTCTTCTCCACCGGCGCCGAAGAAAAATACGCCACCATCGATGACAAGTTGCGCCTGTTAGACACCATCCTCCGTGAAAAATGGATAGATTCCCGCGAGACAAACAAGCTTCAAAGCCTCGGTGTTGCGTTTGGTGACGCACTCACACAGAAGCTCGGTATGGAATGGGTGATGGTGGAAGACGAGTATGGACGCACGCCCTCTATATGTTTTGCAGGTACAAAATTGATGGCGCACCCGCTTACGACGATCTCCAAACGCGTTGAAGATGGCGAAAACGTTGACGTATATGACCTGTTCGAAGGCTTCTGTGAAAAGCTCACAAAACTGAAAGCGGATGGTTGGAAATAGTCTTCATTTGAACTCGAACAGGTTGCGATCGCCCGGCGTGACGGTTCCTGTCTTGCCGAGGATGTCTTCGCGCATCATCCAGTCGAGCGTCGCGTCGTCGTCGGGCGT
>JBQCJO010000173.1:0-3026 GCA_051952735.1 Rhizomicrobium sp. | reverse complement strand
AGCGCCGGTCCTCGATCGCGATGAAGGCGTTGGGCACATAGGACGGTAGATTGGCGACGTCCACCATGTTGCCGTGCGTCAGGCCGCGCCGCGCGATCTGGCGGCCGCGCACATCGAGGATTGTGATGTCGTGTGACGGGCCTTTCGCCAGGAGCCCGCGCGTGTCCGGCAATTCCGATATCCAGTGCGAGAAGAAAACGCCGCCGCCGATCAGGCCCCAGGCAAAGAGCAGCGCCAGGACATAAGGCCAGCTTCGTTTCGGTCCGTCCGCGGCTTGCGGTGCGTCGTCGTAATGGTCGTCTTCATCGTCATAGTCGTCCGGTTCCGGCGGCTCGCGCTCGGCAATGGACTTGATGCGCCGTTCGAACCGGGGCTCGACCTTGCGCTTCGAACTCTTCTTCTTCGCCATGAACCCGCGCTCGCCCATCTCGGAAAGGCACGATTTTTCTAGGCTCAGAGGGTTAACAGGCGTTAAACATCGCAAACTTGCACAGGGGCGGTCATCCACGATATGGACGCCCCACCTCACGCAAAGGGCACATATTGTGGCTGCTGAAACTGCGCCCGAACTTTCCGTTATCGTGCCCGTCTATAACGAGGCCGGGAACGTGCTTCCCCTCGCCGAAGAAGTCCGCGCCGCCCTGACGGGGGTCTGCCGCTACGAACTCATCTTCATCGACGACGGCTCCTCGGATTCCTCGCCTGCCGAAATGCGTCAAGCCGCGGCGCGCGATCCGAACGTGCGGCTCTTTCATCATCTGAAGCGCTCGGGGAAGAGCGCCGGTCTTGTCACCGGCTTCTTCGCCGCGCGAGCGCCCTGGGTTCAAACTTTGGACGGCGATCGCCAGAACGATCCGCAGGATGTCGCCCGCGTGTGGAAGATGATCCATGCGCCAGTGCCCGATGCGAAGCTCGGAATCGTCGCCGGCGTTCGCAAGCGGCGCAATGATGGCTTCATCAAGTGGCTGTCGTCGCGCACCGCCAACCTCATTCGCCGCAACATGCTGCGCGACGACACCAAGGACACCGGTTGCGGATTCAAATTGATCCGAACACCTGTCGCACAACGCTTTCCGTTTTTCGACGGCATGCACCGGTTCCTGCCTGCTCTCACGCGGCGCAGCGGTTACAGCATCCTGCAGGTGGACATCGAAGATCGCGCACGCGTCGCCGGCGTCTCCAAATACGGTTTCTTCGATCGCCTGTTCGCGGGCATCTTCGATCTGTGGGGCGTGTTCTGGCTGATGCGGCGCGGCACACCGGCTGAGGCCGAGGAACTGCCTCGCGCATGACCACTCCGACAGATCGCAAGCGGCGGGACATCTGGGCCGATCTGGCGGTGCCATCGAGTGTTATCGCGTTCCTTGTTCTCTACTGCGCGATCCATTTCCTCATCCGTTATCTGCTCTCGCCCAATTACACGCTGGACGAAGCCGAGCAGGTTCTGTTCGGACAAAGCCTGGAGTGGGGTTACCGCTTCCGCCACCCGCCGCTGATCACATGGCTGTCCTGGGCGACAATGACGGCGACGCACAACAGCCGCGCGGCGTTCTTTCTTCTGAAATACGTCATCATGGCGATCGGACTTGCGGCCTATTTCGGCGCGGCGCGCATCGTCATTCGCGACGTGCGCATGTCGGCGCTGGCGACATTCGGCCTGCTCACTACCTTCGTGATGGGCTGGCTGCCGCTGGTCGATCTGATGCACACCGTTCTGCTGGCAACGATGCTGGCAGCATTTCTCTGGATCGGCGAACGCGTTCTGACGAAAGGAAGTCCGCGCGATTATCTTCTGCTTGCCGCGATCACGGGCCTTGGCATTCTTTCGAAATATGTGTTTCTCGTTCTGCCGGTTGCGTTCGCCGTTGCCATTGCCCTGACACCACGCCTGCGCGCGCGCATCAAGACCGGCCCGTTGATTCTGGCCCTGGTCCTCGCGCTTGCGATTGTGGCGCCTTATGCCTGGTGGTCTTACGCCAACGAATATTCGCTTTTCACGCTCGCGAAGACGATCACCAAAGGCCAGGGTCCCGAGTTCTCGCCGGTGAACTGGCTGATCGGCGCCGGCGATCTGGTTTGGGCTCTTATCAGTTTCGTCCTTCCGTTCATCGTGATCTTCCCTCTGCTCTATTGGCCGGCCTGCAAGAAGCTTGAGGTGCCGGACGCGGAGGATCGCGACTGGCTGCGCCTTTACGAGATCACGATGATCGCCGGCGCGTTGATGATGCTCGTGGCGGTCTTCTTCATCGGCACCGAAGCGTTCAAGGCGCGCTGGATGCATCAGGTGATGATGCCGCTGCCGATCTACCTTTTCCTGCGCGCGAGGATCGCGGGCGTGAATGAGCGCGCGAACAAGATCTTCGCCGTCATCGCGCTCGGCTTCGCGCTGCTTGCGGTGGGCGGACGCGTCTACATCTACGAGACGCACGCGAAGGACTGCAAAACCTGCCGCGAATACTGGCCGATGCAAACTTACGCGCGTGCGTTCCAGCGCGCGGGGTTCGTGCATGGCACCATCCTGGCGGAAACCTACGATCTTGGCGGCAATCTGCGCGCGGTGTTTCCAGACTCACGCGTGGTCACACCGGGCTATCCTGTGCAGGTGTTCGGACCGCCGGTTTCCGGTCCATGCCTGCTGGTCTGGGAAGGCGACCGCAAGCCATCCAAGGACCTGACGGATTATCTCGCAGCCCATTACGGCGCGACCGCCAAGGACGCCACAACCCAAGGCGACGTGAACGCCCCGTTGCTGACCAGCAAAACGCACCGCGACACCATGAACTACGTTTTAATCCAGAAAGGCCGCTGCTCCGGGGCTTGACCTGCCCCTTGCGGATACAGAGATAAGAGCCGGGGTTTTTCGAAAGCCGGATTCTTGAACGAACAAACGCCGCCGCCCGGCCCCGACGCCGACATGATCAGCCGGCTGGGACTGAACACCAAATTCTCCCGCTATTCCCGCAAGCAGATCGGCCTCGCCGCCGGCGGGGCGCTCGTGGTGATCGTTCTTCTGTTCTTCATGCTTG
>JBQCJO010000172.1:0-2092 GCA_051952735.1 Rhizomicrobium sp. | reverse complement strand
GAATCACCTCCCCATTGTGGGGAGTTCGAAATTTGCCCTTCGCAAATTTCGGGTAGGGGGCGTGTGTTTGCCGCTTCCCCCTACCCGAAAAATTCTTTCGCTTCGCTCAGAATTTTTCGACCTCCCCACGAGGGGGAGGTGATTGTTTATTATTCTCTGGAACGCTTCACGGGAATCCGCCAGCATTTGCGCAGGCGGTTTCTGGGGGATTTCGTGTTGCGTCTTTCCACATTGGTTTTCGGTGCATTGCTGATCGCGTCGCCGGCGCTAGCCGTCGAGGCATTTCCGGCCAATTTCAAAACGCAGGACATCAAGACCAATGGCACGATGATCCATGTGCGCGTCGGTGGCTCCGGCCCCGCCGTGGTGTTGCTGCACGGCTTTGGCGACAGCGGCGACATGTGGGCGCCAGTCGCCAAGGTGCTGATGGCGAGGCACACCGTCGTCGTGCCCGATCTGCGCGGTATGGGACTCTCTGCGCATCCGGACGCCGGCTACACCAAGAAGAACGAAGCGCTCGATATTGCGGGCGTGATGGACGCGCTGAAGATCCAGAAGGCCGATCTTGTCACGCACGATATCGGCAACATGGTGGGCTATGCGCTGGCGGCGCAATTTCCAGCGCGTATTACCAAGTGGGTCGTGATCGATGCGCCGCTGCCGGGCATCGGGCAGATCTGGCAGGACCAGCTCGTCAATCCGAAAACCTGGCACTTCAATTTCTACGGGCCGGACGAGGAGCGGCTTGTCGCGGGCCGCGAGCGCATTTTCCTCGATCGTTTCTACAATGAGCTATCGGCGCATCCCGAACGCATCGACGAAGCGACGCGCGCGCACTACGCGGCGCTTTACGGCAAACCGCATGCGATGCATGACGCGTTCGAACAGTTCAAGGCATTCCCGCAGGACGGCGTGGACAATCGCGCAATGCTGAAGAAGGGCGGCAAGCTGACCATGCCGGTCTATGCCGTGGGCGCGGAGAAATCCTATGGCCTCACGATGAAAAAGGATTTGGACCAGGTCGCCACCAATGTCACGGGCGGCGTGGTGCCGGATTCCGGACACTGGGTCATGGAAGAAAACCCGGCTGCCACGACCAAACTGATCGTGGATTTCCTGTCCAAGTGATTTGAAGCAAAAGCGATAGTCCCGCTGCGCAGGATTTGGGCAGTCACAGCATCGCGCGCGGATGCAGAAACTTCATGCGAACAGGGCTTCCCGCCTGCATCGGTTTGGGCGACGCTTGGCGCCTTCAGGGCTCACGAAAGGGATTTTCATGACAGACAATATTCCAAATGCATCGCGCCGCGCGCTTCTCGCGGGAAGTGTTGGCGTTGCCGCCGCCGCGGTTGCGGCAAGCGCTGCCGATGCCGCACCGAAGAAAGCCGCTGCGCCGATGGCCGCGTCATCCAACCGCGCAGAAGACGGTTATGTGACCACGACCGACGGCGTGAAGATTTATTACAAGGACTGGGGCTCGGGTCAGCCCATCGTGTTCAGTCACGGCTGGCCGCTGTCCGCCGACGACTGGGACGCGCAGATGATGTTCTTCATGCAGCACGGTTATCGCGTGATCGCGCATGACCGGCGCGGGCATGGCCGCTCGACGCAGACCAACACTGGCAACGACATGGACCACTATGCCGCCGATCTCGCGGCGTTGACGGGACATCTTGGGCTGAAGAATGCCATTCATGTCGGCCACTCCACCGGCGGCGGCGAAGTCGTGCACTACGTCGCGCGTTATCAGGAGCGTGTCGCACGGGCCGCGATCATCAGCGCGGTGCCGCCGGTGATGGTGAAGAAGGCCAGCAACCCGGAAGGAACGCCTGTCGAAGTATTTGATGGCTACCGGCAGCAGACCGCGTTCAACCGCGCACAACTCTATCTCGATATCCCGTCGGGTCCGTTCTACGGCTTCAACCGCCCGGGCGTGAAAACAATTCCGGGCATCGTCCAGAACTGGTGGCGGCAGGGCATGATGGGCGGCGTGAAGGCGCACACCGATTGCGTGAAAGCATTCTCGGAAACCGATTTCACCGAGGACCTGAAGAAGATCACGGTGCCGGTGCTGGTGATGCACAGCAAGGAC
>JBQCJO010000171.1:0-6912 GCA_051952735.1 Rhizomicrobium sp. | reverse complement strand
CCGCAGGTGCCGACACCCGGATCGAGCTTCAGATCGTTGCCGACCATCGTGATCTTGGTCAGTGCCGTCGCACCATCGCCGATCAACGTCGCGCCCTTGATTGCGGGGCCGATCTTGCCTTTCTCGATGAGATACGCCTCGGTGCAGGAGAACACGAACTTGCCATTGGTGATGTCCACCTGTCCGCCGCCGAAGTTCGTGGCGTAGATGCCCTTGTCGACCGACGCGAGAATTTCGCCGGGGTCCTTGCCGCCCGCCAACATATAAGTGTTGGTCATGCGCGGCATGATGTTCGCGCCATGGCTTTCGCGGCGGCCGTTGCCGGTGGGCGCAACGCCCATCAGCCGCGCGTTCTGGCGGTCCTGCATATAGCCCTTCAGGATTCCGTCCTCGATCAGCACCGTGCGCGAGGTCGGCGTGCCTTCGTCGTCGATGGTGAGCGAGCCGCGGCGTTGCGACATGGTGCCGTCATCCACCACCGTCACGCCGGGCGCCGCGACGCGCTGGCCGAGCAATCCGGCGAACGCACTCGTCTTCTTGCGGTTGAAGTCGCCTTCGAGACCGTGGCCGATGGCTTCGTGCAACAGGATGCCGGGCCATCCCGGGCCGAGCACCACTTTCATCTCGCCTGCGGGCGCGGGGATAGAAGACAGGTTCACCACTGCCTGGCGCAGCGCTTCGTCCACTGCCGCCCGCCAATATTCCGGCTTCAGATAGAATTCGTAGCCTTCGCGTCCGCCGCCGCCGAAGTTGCCGCTTTCCTGGCGCCCATCCTTCTCCACCACGACCGACACATTGATCCGCACCAGCGGGCGCACGTCGCGATAGATCTCGCCGCCGGGACGCACGATCTCCACCACCTGCCACGAACCGGCGAGGCTGGCGGACACCTGCTTCACGCGGCTGTCCTTCTTGCGCGCGTATTCGTTCATGTCGGCGAGCAGCTTCACCTTCGTCTCGAAGTCCGCCGGGCCCAGCGGATCGATGTCGGTATAGAGCTTGGCGTTGGTGCGCGCCGGGGGCAGGGCGATCTTGCCGCCATGGCCCTTGGCCACGGCTTTCACCGTCTCGCCCGCGCGCTTGATCGCGTCTTCGGAAAGTTCCGAGGCGTGGGCGTAACCGGTCATCTCGCCCGCCACGGCGCGCAGGCCGAAGCCCTGGGTGGTGTCGAAGGTGGCGGCCTTCAGTCGGCCGTCGTCGAAGGCGAAGGTCTCGCTCTGCTTATATTCAAGGAACAGTTCGCCGTCGTCGGAGCCGCGCAGCGATTCGTCCACGAGCCCCTGAACATTGCTGCGATCGAGCTGCTTGAAGAAGATGTCGTCGGGTGCGGTCATGGCTGCGACTCTGGGCAAAAGAGAGTGTCACAAGGGAATATGGCTATTGCGACACCGAACAGCCACCCCGTGCCATAAGGTCGCAATGACTTTAAGGGGTTAGCCCCTCTAAATCCTTGCCGGATTCCGGGGCAGCGCGTGCGGTTCCGCACGCCGTGGAGGAAGATTTGCGAGGTCGCCTGATGTTTCTGAAAAAGATCGGCGCCGGGTTGTCGGGGGCATTCGCGCTTGGTGGCGCGGTCCTCTGGTCCACGGCTGCTTCTGCTCTCCCTGTCGATTGGCAGACGGGCTTCCAGCCCGCCGCTTCGCCGGTGATGGAATGGATCGAGGATTTCCACCACGAGCTGCTCATCATCATCACGCTCGTGTCGCTGTTCGTGCTGGCGCTGCTGGGGTGGATCGTCATCCGCTACAACCAGCGCCGCAACCCGGTGCCGAGCAAGACCGCGCACAACACGCTGCTCGAAGTGGCGTGGACGCTGATCCCGGTCATCATCCTCGTCATCATCGCGATCCCGTCTTTCCGTCTTCTCTATTTTGAAGCGACGATCCCGACCCCGGACCTGACGATCAAGGCGATCGGCAAGCAGTGGTTCTGGACCTATGAATATCCGGGCAGCAACTTCACCTTCGACTCTCTTGGCCTGTCGGATGCCGACGCCGCCAAGAAGGGCGAGCCGCGTCTTCTCGGCGTGGACAACGCTATCTGGGTTCCGGTGAACAAGGTGGTGGAAGTCGAGACCACCGGCGCCGACGTGATCCATAGCTGGGCGATGCCACAGATGGGCGTGAAGATGGACGCCGTGCCGGGCCGCATCAACAAGACCTGGTTCAAGGCCACCAAGATCGGCACCTATTACGGCGAGTGCTCCGAACTCTGTGGCGCGCGACACGCCTTCATGCCCATCGAGGTGCATGTGGTTTCCGACGCCGACTACGCCGCATGGCTTGCCGGCGCGAAGAAGAAATTCGCCGCGATCGACGACAACACCCGCGTCGCCGCGAAATAAGGACAACAGACATGGCTGACATCGCACACGCCCACGAAGACCATCCCCACGGCTGGCGCCGCTACGTCTATTCGACGAACCACAAGGACATCGGAATGATGTACTTGGTGTTCGCGATCTGCGCGGGCATCGTCGGCGGGTTCCTCTCGATGATGATGCGCGCGGAGCTGATGTATCCGGGCCTCGAGGTCTTCAAGGAGCCGCACACCTTCAACGTGTTCGTCACCGGCCACGGCCTGATCATGATCTTCTTCATGATCATGCCCGCGATGATCGGCGGGTTCGGAAACTGGCTGGTGCCGCTGATGATCGGCGCGCCGGACATGGCGTTTCCGCGCATGAACAACATCTCGTTCTGGCTGCTGCCGTTCTCTTTCGCCTTTCTCATCATCTCCATGTTCGTCGAAGGCGATAGCGGCGGCATGGGCGTGGGGGGCGGCTGGACGCTGTATGCGCCGCTCTCGACCTACGGTTCTCCCGGGCCTGCGATGGATTTTGCGATCTTCTCGATGCACATCGCGGGCGCATCCTCGATCCTGGGCGCGATCAACTTCATCACCACCATCTTCAACATGCGCGCGCCGGGCATGACCCTGCACAAGATGCCGCTGTTCGTGTGGTCGATCCTGGTCACCGTCTTCCTGCTGCTGCTCTCGCTGCCGGTTCTGGCGGGCGCGATCACCATGCTGCTGACGGACCGCCATTTCGGCACGTCGTTCTTCAATCCGGCCGGCGGCGGCGATCCGATCCTCTACCAGCATCTGTTCTGGTTCTTCGGTCACCCGGAAGTTTACATCCTGATCCTGCCGGGCTTCGGCATGATCTCCCACATCGTCTCGACCTTCTCCAAGAAGCCGGTGTTCGGCTATCTCGGCATGGCCTACGCGATGGTGGCGATCGGCTTCATCGGCTTCCTCGTCTGGGCGCACCACATGTACACGGTGGGCCTCAGCGTCGACACCAAGGCCTATTTCGTCTTTGCCACGATGGTCATCGCGGTGCCGACCGGCATCAAGATCTTCTCGTGGATCGCGACGATGTGGGGCGGCTCGGTGGAATTCAAAACGCCGATGCTCTGGGCGATGGGTTTCGTGTTCCTCTTCACCGTTGGCGGCGTGACCGGCGTGGTGCTGGCGAACGCGGGCGTCGATGTCGTGCTGCAGGACACCTACTACGTCGTGGCGCACTTCCATTACGTGCTGTCGCTGGGCGCGGTGTTCGCGATCTTCGCGGGCTTCTACTTCTGGTTCCCGAAGTTCACCGGCTACATGTACAACGAGACGCTCGGCAAGCTGCACTTCTGGGTCACGTTCATCGGCGTGAACCTGGCGTTCTTCCCGATGCACTTCCTCGGTCTTGCCGGCATGCCGCGCCGCTATGCGGACTATCCGGATGCCTTCGCGGGCTGGAACTTCGTCTCGTCGATCGGCGCGTTCATCGCCGGCTTCGGCGTGCTGATCTTCCTCGTCATGCTGGCGGAAGCCTTCGCTCGCAAGCGCATCGCGGGCGACAATCCGTGGGGCGTGGGCGCCACGACGCTGGAGTGGACACTGTCCTCGCCGCCGCCGTTCCACACCTACACCGAGCTGCCGCGCATCACGGGCGAGGTTCACTGAACCGATGGCACTGGTTGACGTCTACGCGGGTCCTCAGCAGCGCATCGCCTCCGTCGGCGATTTCTTCGCGCTGCTGAAGCCGCGCGTGATGTCGCTGGTGATCTTCACCGGGCTTGCCGGGATCGTCGTCGCGCCGGGACATATCCATCTGCTCTCGGGCTTCACCGCGCTGCTCTGCATCGCGGTCGCCGCGGGTGCGTCCGGCGCGCTCAACATGGCGTACGACTCCGACATCGACGCGGTGATGGCGCGCACCGCCACGCGCCCCATTCCGATGGGCCGCATCGCGCGCGAGGAAGCGTTGACCTTCGGCTGGTGGCTGTCGGTCGCGTCGGTCACGATCATGGGCCTGTTCATCAATCTGCTGTCGGCCGCGCTGCTCGCCTTCACGATCTTCTTCTATGTCGTTGTCTATACGCTGTGGCTGAAGCGCTCGAAGGCGCAGAACATCGTCATTGGCGGGTTGGCCGGCGCGTTGCCGCCCGCGATCGGTTGGGCCGCGGTGACGGGGCAGGTGACGCTCGCACCGCTGGTGCTGGTTGCGATCATCTTCCTCTGGACGCCTCCGCATTTCTGGGCGCTCGCGCTGTTCCGCTCCGACGATTACGCGCGCGCCGGCGTGCCGATGATGCCGGTGGTCGCGGGCAAGACGTCCACGCGCCGCCAGATCTTCGCCTACACGCTGCTGCTGCTGCCGTTCGGCCTTGCGCCCGCCGCGCTGGGTTTTGCTGGCCCGCTCTATCTCGCCAGCGCCGGACTGATGAGCGCCTGGTTCCTCTTCGCCGCGACGAAGGTTCTCTTCGAGCGCGACGCCGTGAAGGAGCCCGCCGCCAAGAAACTGTTCTTCGTCTCCATCGCCTATCTCTTCGTTCTGTTCGCGGCCCTGATCGCCGAAAGGCTGATCGGACTCGCGCCGTTCGGAGCGTGGTTGTGAGATGGGCGACGACGACATTGAAGCGCACAACGCGCGCGAACGGCGCAAACGCAGCATCGTTCTCGCGCTCGTGCTGGCCGGGCTTGTTGTTCTGTTTTTCCTGATGACGATGGTCCGTCTTGGCGGACACGTCCTCGATATGCCGTGAGGAGAGGGTAATTTCCAATGTCGCACGCTGATGTGAAGCACGACTATCATCTGGTGAACCCCAGTCCCTGGCCCGTGGTCGGCTCATTCGCCGCCTTCCTGATGCTGGGCGGCGCGGTTCTTTGGATGAACGACAGCTACGGCGCCTTCGGCGGCCTCGCCGGCCAGCCATGGGTGTGCCTGATCGGCGTTGCGCTTCTGATCCTGACCTTCTTCGGCTGGTGGCGCGATGTGATCCGCGAATCCGTCGTCGAGCATGACCACACACCGGTCGTGAAGCTGGGCCTGCGCTACGGCATGGTGCTCTTCATCGCCTCGGAAGTGATGTTCTTCGTCGCGTGGTTCTGGGCCTATTTCAACACCGCGATCTTCCACGCCGATGTCGGCGTTTCGAGCTGGCCGCCGGCGGGCATCGTCACGCTCGACCCGTGGCACCTGCCTCTGCTCAACACGCTGATCCTGCTCTGCTCGGGTACCACCGTGACGTGGGCGCATCACGCGCTGCAGCACGGCGACCGCAAGGGCGCGATCCAGGGTCTCATTCTCACGGTTCTGCTCGGCGCCTCGTTCACGGCCTGCCAGGCATGGGAATACGCGCATGCGCCGTTCACGTTCGGCTTCAACGGCCTCGCCAAGGTGCCGTTCGTCGATCCGGCGCATATCGATCTCGTCGCCGGCGTCGGCAATTTCGACGCCATCTACGGTTCGACCTTCTTCATGGCGACGGGCTTCCACGGCTTCCACGTCATCGTGGGAACGATCTTCCTGGCGGTCTGCCTTGGCCGCGCCATCGCGGGCCAGTTCACGCCGACCCGCCACTTCGGCTTCGAAGCCGCCGCCTGGTACTGGCACTTCGTCGACGTGGTGTGGCTGTTCCTCTTCGCCTGCATCTATGTGTGGGGCGTGGGACCGGTCGTGCAGGCCTGATGGCCGAACCGACAGCCCTCAAAGCTGCGATACAGGGCCTCTGTCCGCGCTGCGGTCAGGGGCCTTTGTTTTCCGGCTATCTCAGCATCGCCAAAAGCTGCCCGCACTGCGGTTTGGATTATTCGATCTTCGATGTCGGCGATGGCGCGACAGTGTTCGTCATCCTGATCGCGGGCTTCATCGTCTGCGGATCGGCGCTGGTGGTGGAGGTCAACTATTCGCCGCCCTATTGGGTCCACGCGCTGATCTGGCTACCGCTGATAGCCGTGCTGGTGCTTGGCGGATTGCACTTCGTCAAAGCCACGCTGATGGTCCTGCAATACAAGCACCGCGCCGGCGAAGGGCGGTTGGAATGATGGGCTCGATTTTTTTCTCCCCCGTTTACGGGGGAGGTGCGCTGCGGAGCAGCGTGGAGGGGGCCGTCCTTCGCAGCCGATACGATGCGCGCGCATTCCCCCTCCGGCTCGCTTCGCTCACCTCCTCCCCCGTAAACGGGGGAAGAAAATCGCCAGAGCGGGATTGAACATGCGCCCGTACTTCAAACCACTCCTCGTCCCCACACTGTGGCTCATCCCGCTGCTCGCGATCCTTCTCGGTCTCGGCACTTGGCAGATCCAGCGCTTGCACTGGAAAGAAGGGCTGCTCGCGAAAATACACGAAGGCCTCACTGCGCCGCCGATCGCGTTGCGCGATGTGCTGCCGGCGCTCGATGCAGCGCGCATCGACAACGCCGATTATCGCCGCGTGAAGGTGCACGGCCTGTTCGAGAACGGCGAGGAGATTTTCTTTTTCACGACTGGCGCGGAAGGCGATCCCGTCTATCACGTCATCACGCCCTTCCTGATGGATGACGGTCACACGCTGCTGGTGGATCGCGGCTACATTCCGATGGAATTTCTCGGCTCGGCGGCGGTGAAGACCGGCGATCTGAACGGTCCGCGTGA
>JBQCJO010000170.1:0-2411 GCA_051952735.1 Rhizomicrobium sp. | reverse complement strand
CCATCCAGCGCCGCGAATTCGGCGCGCATCTGACGAATGTCTTGCGCGGTCTTTATCTGGAAGCGCATGGCTACAAGGTGCGGGTGACGGAATTCACCGGCCTCGAGCACTCGTTGAAAAACGAATTCATCTTCGCCGAGCGCCATCAGCGCGCCAATCCGGTCGCGCAGGCGGAGTTCGATCGCCTGGTGCAGGAAGTGGGCGCCGCGCCGTCGCTGCTGGCTACTCCACGCGCGGCCTGATCCGGATCGCGATCAACAGCGGCATGAGCGCCGCGATTTCTGCGACGAACGACACCGCGACGAGCGCCGGGATCGAAACATCGTAGAGCACGCCCATGATCGCGCTGCCCGCGAACCATGCGACGCCGAAGATGCCGGAGAAGAATCCGTAAGCCCGTGCGCGCGAATGTTGGGGCACGATCTTGGCGATGCCGGCGGACAGAATGGAATTCTGCGCGCCCAGCGCGAAACCCCACAATGCCGCGCCGGCGATGGCGAGATCGTGTCCGCCCAGAAACGCCAGCGGCGCGACGAGCGCCGCCGCCAGAATGGCGGTCGGGAAAACGCCGAAGCCGCGCCTGTCGAACGCCAGTCCGAACAGGAGCGCGCCGATGCCCGATGTTCCCATGGCCACGGCGTAGAGAACCGGAATCATCGTGTCGGAAACGATGTGCGCCTGCTTGAAGTGATAGGCGATGAGCGAGAAATCGGCGAAGCCGAACGCCACCAGCGCGGAGCTTGCGGCATAAAGCCAATAGGCGCGGGGCAGCGCAAAGCTGAGATGCAGATTCTCGGACACGATGTGCCCCGCATACGGAAATCGCGCCGCTGTCGCGAAGACGCTGACGAGCGTGAGGATTGCCGGAATCGCCAGCCAGAAGAACGCATGCGCGTAGCTGCCGTGATGCGCCAGCACCAGCGCCACGATCAGCGGCCCCGCGCAGGCGCCGGCCTGATCCATCGCTTCCTGCAAACCGAACGCCCAGCCCTGACCGATATGTTCGCCCGCGCGCGACATCATGAAGTTCGCGGTGGGATTGCGGATCGCCTTGCCGGCGCGTTCCAGCACGATGATGAGCGCCGCCATCTGCCAATTGCCGCTCAGGCCCAGAAGCGGGATCACCGCCATCTGCAGAATGTAGCCCGCCAGCGTCATCGGCCAATAAGCGCGGGTCTTCTCTGCTATGCGGCCGGCCGCGGCGCGCAGCACATAGCCGAACAATTCACCGGCGCCCGCGATGATGCCGACCGCCGTTCCGCTCGCGCCCAGAAGCGCGAGGAAAGGCCCGGTGGAAGAACGCATGCCTTCATAGGCCATGTCGGCGAAGAAACTGACGACGCCGAAAGCCAGAATGAAAAGAAGGCCGGTACGCTTGTCGAAATCGGTCGTGATCATCAGCGCGACGATACACGCACGCGTGCGACAAACAAATTATGTTTCACCAACTCAGGTCCGAAGCGTGCCGCCGGTGGCTTTGGTGACGGCGGCGACGATCTTGGCGGCGATGGCTTCGATCTCGGCGTCGGTCAGCGTCTTGTCTTTGGGCTGCAGGCGCACGGAGATGGCGAGCGACTTCTTGCCCTCCGGCACGCCTTTGCCTTCATAGACGTCGAAGATGTCGACGCGCTCGATAAGATCGCGCTCCGCGCCTTTTGCGGCCTTGATGATCGCATCGGCGGCGACGCCGGTGTCCACCACGAAGGCGAAATCGCGCTCGACCGGCTGGAATTGTGAGGGCGCGAAAGGCGCACGCGCCTTGGACTTGGCTTTGGAGTCCGGGATCGCGTCCATGAACACTTCGAACGCGGCGACCGGCCCCTTGAGATCGAACGCGGCCAGGATCTTCGGATGCACTTCGCCGAAATAGCCCAGCACTTTGGGGCCGAGCGCCAGTGTTCCCGAACGGCCGGGGTGATACCAGCCGGCGGCGCTCTGCTTGATCGGCGCGGTCATCGGTCCGTTCATCGCGGCTTCCAGCGCCGCCAGCATGTCGGCCTTGGCATCGAACACGTCGGCGCCATGCGCGGCCTTCGTCCAGCTGCGCGTCGCACCGCCCACGCGGATGCCCGCGGCGACAGTCTTCTGCGCTTCAGGCATGCCGCTTTCGAATTGCGCGCCCAGCTCGAACAGCATCACGTCGGAGAAGCCGCGTGCGGCGTTGCGCTGTGCGGCGGCCAGCAATGACGGCAGCACGGAAGGCCGCATCGCATCCAGATCGGCGGCGATAGGATTCTGCAACTGGCGCTCGTCATCGCCGCCCCCGAACAGCTTGGCGTGTTCGCGCGGGATGAAAGAGAAGTTGATCGTCTCGTTGAAGCCGCGCGCGGCGAGCGTGCGGCGCACGATGCGCGAACGGCGCTGCGACGGCGTCAGCGTCGGGCGCGCGATCACGGAGGGGCGGTCCATCG
>JBQCJO010000169.1:0-2320 GCA_051952735.1 Rhizomicrobium sp. | reverse complement strand
CGGATCGCCATTGCCCGACGTCTGGAAGCGCTTCACCGCTTCGGCCCTGCTGTACATGGGCGGTTCGCCACCGGTCCCGAACACATGCGCGTCGTCCGCCATGTACGCGAGGAAGGCGGCGTTGCTGCCTTTTTCCACGCTGAGTTGTGAGAACGCCTTGTCGGCGGCGATCAGATCGTCCTTCGGCGCCGCCCATGCTGTGCTCGCGATCACAGCCGATGACGCGAGCGAAAGCAGAAGAAGCTTGGTCTTCATGGCGGTTCCCCCGATGCAACCCAAATTGTGGCGGTTCCGCCTTAATCCGCACAAGATTCCGCCGGTAACGTTCTGTTTACTATGTTAAACGCAAGGGGAAATCCCAAGGGAAGGCCCCTGGCGAACGCTGGGGGAAACCATGGTCGCCTATCGCCGTATCGACGAAGTGAACGTGCCGCCAAGTCGCAAGCACGCACTGAGCCACGAACTTTTCCACGGACTCACACCCGAAGAATTCGACAACGAGGCGCGCACCGTCGCCGAAGTCCGCGCGATGACGCCGGCCGTGCGCCGCCGCATGGAAGCGCATCTCACAGAACGTCTTCTGACCCCGCCCGATGCACCGAGCTGGGGACCGGACTGGATTCATCACGGCGATCGTTTCGCGCCCAAGCGCGGCAGCGAGAAGCCCGGCGTGTTCGCGCGCATCTTCAAACGCGAAGATGAGGAAGATGCAGAAGAATCTCCCGAAGTCGCGACCGATGAGGATTACGTCATCGCGCGCAACATGGAGAAGAGCCGCCAGATCGCGCATTACCGCTGGCTCTACATCGCCGCCATCGGCATCACGCTGTTGATCGCCTTCGCCGCGATGTTCGTGGATTACCAGATCATCCGCGGCGATGTGTGGACGCGCGCGCTGTCCAACGAATTCATGGTCGTGCCGGCGGCGCTGCAATCCACCGTTATCTTCAAGAGCCTGCAGGTCGTCTTCGCGGTTCTCATCATCCATTTCATGCTCAAGATCACCGGTGTCTATGGCCGCAATGCCATGGTCGTCGCGGCCTTCCTGCTGGCGCTGGTGATGATCGGCGGTCTGGGTTACCTCGTCGCCTACAACAACATGACCGGCGGCACCTCCACCACGCTGGAGCATCAGCAGACGAATGGCGGCGGCAACGCCATCGACAAGCTGTTCGAAACAAACGCGCCGGTGAGCGCGCAGAACCCGGTGCAGAACGCCTCGCTCTCGTCCGGTCGTGAATATTCGCTGGGCCTGCCGAAGCTGTCGCAGAACTCGCTGGCGGATGCCGACAGCTGGTTCTGGTTCGCTTTCGCATCCGTGATCTTCTTCATCGTCACCATCGTGGCGGCGCTCTACATTCAGGGCGCGGAGAACAACATGCGCAACGTCATGCTGGCGCGCGACTACAAGCACCGCCAGCGCCAGTTCGCGCAGCTTCATCTGCTGCAGCTGGCCGACAAGCGCGAAGCGGCCCGCGGCGAAGTCGAAGCGTGAGGCTGATGAATGCGATGCTGGCCGTGGCGACAGCCACGGCGCTGGTCGGCGGCGGGTATCTCGCCACGGATGCCGCGCGTACGGCGGACGCCGCGTTGCGCGCGATGCCCGCGTCCTATCTGTCGGACCATGCCAACATCGCGCCGCGCCGCATCGTCATCGCCATCGATCTTTCCAAAAGCAATCCTCTGATCGAGAGTCCGGAGTTCGCGCAGAAAGTCGCTGATCGCGTAGGCGACGAGATTCGCGGGCTAGGCTTTGCATCCGAAGTGCATGTGCGCACCTTCGGCAGCTATGACGCTAGCTCGAACAATTTTCACTACGACGTGCAGATTTCCGTGCGCAATCGTCCGGAAGTCGTCGCCGCGTCGGTGGAGAAGCTGATCGCCGGCACGCCGATGCTGGTGCGCCAGGGCAAATGGCAGGCGCAAGGCAACACGAACATCCTCGCCTTCATGGACAATGTCTCGAACGCCATCGGCTGCTCGGGCATGCCGACGACGGTCATTCTTGCCAGCGACGGGATCGAGGATTCCGAATATGTGCGCCTCGGCCGCGCCGATGCGCATCTGCCCGCGCCGGAGGGGCGTCCTTTCGCAGGCTGTTCGGACATGCAGATTCTCGGACTGGGCGAAGGCGCCCGAAGCCCGAGCGAGACGGTGCGTTTGCGCGGCGAGTGGAATCGCTGGGCGCATGCGGCCGGTTTCGCGCGCTTCCAGGGCCTGAACGACTGGTAGTCAGCCGAAAAGGCGCAATCTGATCTGATAAGGCGTGATGCCATCCGCGCGCAGGCTGCGCAGCGTGACCGCGGAATCGCGCTTGGAG
>JBQCJO010000168.1:0-11478 GCA_051952735.1 Rhizomicrobium sp. | reverse complement strand
ACCCGCACCGGCCATTGGACAACAGGCTTTCTCTGCCGCGCCGCCCCCGTCACTCGCCGACGCACTTTTTGAGAATGCCGTTTATCGAAAGCTGGACGTCCAGAATGTGGAGAGCTTTGGCGGCGATCTGATCGTGCATATGAAGCACGATGGCAACCGGCTTTCCTGCTACGAAATGGACGACCTCTCCCATGCGGCGCATGCAGCGGGCTTTCAGGACATTGTCTTCACGCAAGGTGATGCAAACACCGTCAAAATCTGCGCGGCACAAGCCGAACAAGCCCAGCCGCGCGCGCAAAAGGCTGCATTCACTCTCGGAGACATCGCGACGATCGCAGATGAAACTCCGGCGCCGGGTCAGCCCTCCGACGACAACGTGGCGGCAGCGCCAGACGCGGTCGATCTAAAGACGAAAATCGTTCAAGCTGCGCAAGACCAGGGCATCGAGATCGCGGCGATTTCGCTGGACGAGCATCGGATCAAGCTCGCGTTCATCAACAAGACCTATCTGCACAACACCGAAGCGATGGGGCGCCTTCTGCGGATCCTGATGGCAAACGCTCCGCCCACGGTGGAAGAGTTCAGTTTCGTAGACATTACAAACTATCTGCCGACAAACGCCGTCACCTTGAGCCGTTCGGACATTGAGCGAACATTGAACCTCAATGGGTCGGCGTTTGAATTGTGGCCGCTCACGGAAATCAAACCGGTCTCGGAACGCACAGCATTCCTCCGAGATGACAATTTGATCTCATTTCCGAAATTCGACTATTCGGTGACGCCTGGCTACCGGCAGTCTCTGTTCAACCCGCAGGAACCATTTGCCGTTCAGCTTTATGCAAATGCCGAGGGGAGTGTCGCGCTCACGCGAAACATCAGCTTCGACAGTGCGGTGGAATACGACGTCTACAACACGATCCTGTCGAACGTGAAAAGCAACAGCGTCCTTCCGCACGTTCGATCCGACTTCGCGGAATATTACAGCCACAAAGTCGGCATATCGGATCTTGAAGCCACCTATTTCAAGAAACTTTCGCCGGAGGTCTATTTTTACGGCCGCGCGGGATATCTGGAAGACATGTTCGCCGGCGTTGGCGGCGAGGTTTACTGGCAACCGCCCCATCAGCGCTGGGCATTGGGCGCTTCGCTGTATGGCGTGCAGCAGAGAGCTTTCAACAGACTCTTCGGCTTACGCGACTATCGGGTGATCACCGGGCATATCGCGGCATATTACGATTCACCGTTCTATGGGCTGAACTTCGAGGTCCATGCGGGACGGTACCTGGCAGGCGATTATGGCGCGACCTTCCAGGTCACACGCCGCTTCGAAAGCGGTGTCGAGATCGGTGCTTATGCAACACTGACAAACGTACCGTTCTCCAAGTTCGGCGAAGGCTCTTTCGACAAGGGAATTATCATCCGCATTCCGGTGGGCGCGATCGCCCCCCTTAACACGCAATCGGTCGCGAGGCTGGACTTCTCGCCAATTACCCGTGACGGCGGCCAGCGGCTCTACGGCGAAGAGAGCCTGCATGATACCTTGCAGCGATCGAGCGAGAACGAACTGATACCGAGCTGGGACTCGATACTGGAGCCATGATGCCGAAGAAATCTTCCGGGCTTTCCCGACGCGCGGTCTTCCTTGCCGGGGCAACCCTCCCCTTGGCCGGCTGCGAAATGCCGTATGGCTTCGATTTCAACGCCGTTAAGACATCGCTGGCCGTTTCCACCGGGCTCGAAGATGCGCCGGGTATAACCTTGGACCAGGCAAGCCAGATTCCCTATGCCTCCATCGGATATCGCATCGGCAGTTCTCAGGAATACATCCTGGTGCTCGCATCCACCATCGCAGACGCCCTGCTATGGACGGCTGCCGATCATCGCGCGCTTGTCACCCAAAATGGGAGAGTTACACGCAGCGCGGGATTTGACTGGAACCTGGGCGAGACAAGTTTTGCGCAAGTGGATCCTGTGGCGGCCGGTCTCCAGAAAATGAGTGCGAATGTCGTGCTGACGCGCACACTGGATCTGCGTGACATCGACCGTTTCGGAATAGCCGTTCAAAGCACTTTCACGCCGGCCGGAAAGACCAGCATCTCCGTTCTGGGCACCAATCTGGATGTGGTCGAGGTTCACGAGGATTGCCGCTGTGACGTTCTGGACTGGGCTTTTCAGAACGTGTTCTGGGCGGACGCGGATTCCGGCTTTGTATGGCGCTCCGTTCAGACCATTCATCCCAATCTGCCGCCGCTGACAATCGAAGTGCTGCGCCCTCCGGGCTAGATCGTGTTCGCCACCACTTTCCAATAACCGACGTTCGTGCGAACCTTGCGCGGGTGCCAAGAGCGCTTTAGCCGTGTAGGGAGACACGTTCATGTCAAAGAATTTCCTGATTGCGATGGCCGGGGGTGCCGCATTGATCGGCGCCACCGGCGTGGCGTTGGCAAGCCACGGCAAGGTCGGGCAGTGGACCGTTACCGTCACCATGGGCGGCGGCGAGAAATTTCCGGACGTATCCAAGATGCCGCCGGAGGCGCAGGCGCGCATGAAGGCTATGGGCATGACATCGAACGGCGATTCGATGACCATCCAGCACTGCATGACCGCAGACGAAGTGGCGAACGATACGCTCACGACCCAGGACAAGACCTGTAAATTGTCCAATCAGAAAGTATCCGGCCACACGATGAGCGCGGACATGACCTGCTCTGGCCAGATCAGCGGCACAGGGCACTTCACCGTTACTTACGATTCAGACAGCCACTATACCGGCGAAATGATTGTGAATGGCACTTCTGGCGGCCAGCCCGTTCATCATGATCAGAAGTTCGATGGCCGCTGGGTATCGGCCACCTGCAAGACTGCTCAATAACAATCGAAATATTCTAGAGACAGGACGGCGTTGTGCAGATTTGCCAATGCCGTCTTTCTTTATCGAACCCATCCGCTTTTCCGCCGGGCAGACAAGCCTGGTTGAAGTTGCCCGTGCAATACGCGAAGCCCGATAACTGGACGATGCTGTTTTGTCCGCCGCCGAGCGGGATCACCGCATAGCGGCCGCCAAGCGCGTTGTAGGAAAACGAGTCCGCCGCGCGATTGAGTTCCGCGCCCGTCACAAACGTCACCTGCGCCTCAGCCCAAGGCGTATATTGCTGGCCGTTTTCGAAACGAACTTTGGCATTTTGTGTCCATTCCGCCGAGGCTTGAGTGGCCGAAAATGCCAGGACAAGAGATGCGACGGCAAACAGCCTTTTCATCGCCGTTTCTCCAGAAACTCTGGTGCAGATTACTGCCGTTTGAAACGTCCCGCCAGAGCGGGAGTTCCATCGTCACGGCACGCTCGCAGTCCCCTCCAACAGCGCGCGATAGGCAAATGCAGCAGCTGCGCTGAGAATAACCGTGCAGATAAGATAGGTCGCGGACAAAAGCATGACCAAGCTGAAAAGCATTTGATGCAAGGCGCTGGCCAGAGCGACGAGTGAGTTTATGGATTCCGTTATCTGCACCGCGCCCGTCGCGCGCAAAATATATTCACCCAGCAGATAGAAGAGAACGCCGGGAAGAATACAAATGATTGCTATAGCGAACAGACGCCAAAACAGACCGGCCGACACTTCCCAAGACCGGCCGACGATCTGACCGCTCTTGCGGTCAACGCCCACCGGCCCAACGAAGAATCCGATGCGTATGACAATCCAGATCATCGCCAAAAATATGAGAAGCTCGCTGAAATAACTAAGCAGCGGATCGTAACCGAACCTCAGCAGCAGGATTCGCACGCCCTGCCCGCCGACAATGAGAATCCCGGCGATGACGACCAGTCTCAGCAGGCCCGCATAAACACGCCATTCGGCAAGACCGACATGGAAAAACCGCCAACCGCCTTCGCGCGGCTTGTCAAGAATCAGAGAGATGATGGCCGTGACAACGACAGCATGAAGGAAAAGAAGCGCCAGGAAACCGCCGCCGGCGAGCGCAAGCACGAGGCTGGCGCTTCTCTGATCGTGATCGACCAGGAAGCGATCAAGCTCCGCAATATAGGCGAGTGCCAAAACATAGAGAATTGCCCCACCCGAGATAGCCGGAAGCACAATACGTTTCAGTATCTCGCCCAGATGACGAACAGAAAAATCGAATGACGCAGAGACGGTTTTTCCGATGCGGAGCGACGACATCTTGGAAGAATCCCGCGCTACCGGTTTTCCTGCCGGCGAAGACCTTCGGTCGACGAAATAGCAACCACATTGTTGGTCGAAGCCGCGTCCGCCTCTGGCGATAGAGCCACCTGGTTTGCCTTGGTATCCGTAAGGCGCGCATAGCTCAGATAGAAGGCAGTTACCAATGTCAGGCTGACCAGCGCAAACTTCGGTTCCAATGTCGAGAGCAGAGAGGTGGAGGCCACCGCGCCCGCATACGTCATGTAGCCCTTTGTCCTGCCCATCTCGTCTTCAAGACGGTGATGGATATGATCGCGGTCGCCTTCAAACGGCGAACGCCCCCGCAGTGGCCTGGTGATGAGAAGACGCAGGCAATCCACAACAGGAACGAAGAACCAGACGATGATGGTTTCCAGCGAAACCTCGCCGCGCGCATGCGCAAGCGCCACAAGAAGACCTATTACGAATGTCACGCCATAGGTGCCGCAATCGCCCAAAAACAGCTTGCCGCGCAGGTTGAATGCCAGAAACACGAGCGAGGCGAGGAAGAGAACAACCGCCGCCGCCTGGCTTGTTCCCGTGCTCACCAAGGCCAGGCACCCGGACCACACCGCAAACATGCTGCCGACGACGCCATTCTGTCCGTCCGCCATATTCACGGCATTGACCAGTCCGACGGAGGTCACAATCATCAGAAGACCATAGGGAAGAAGCGATATCTTCGCGGGGGCGAAGCTGCTCCAATTCAATGTCTTTGCGATGAAGCCCGGTTCGATAACGAATGCGATGCCAAGAAAAACAACGAGCAACAGCATCCGCGAAAACGGTGTCATCTCACGCTGATCGTCCGCGAAGCCCACCAATCCCACGCCAAGAGCGCAGGCCAGAAGAGCGAAAAGCAACGGTCGTTCCAGGGGAGCGCCGCTCCACAGCATGCCGGCCAGCCACGCACAGAGCGCGAGCAGAATGGCAATTCCGCCAACTTGCGGTGTAGGGGCCAGATGGCGCTTACGCACCGCGTCGGGATGAGCCATCACCCCAAGCTGCGTGCCGATGGCTCGCGCGTTCAGGCAGACGACCACGGCTGTCAGGACCGAGACAAAAAGGATAAGGCCCGAAAACGCCGGAAAGTCCTCGAACATCATCCCCCCCCCCCGTCTGACAAGACCGGCTCTCAATTGCCCAGCAACGGCCAAGGACAGGCTATGCGAATCCTCGGCGACGATCCAGCATTCAGAATAAAAGAATAGCAATGCTAATGCATTAACACTGCTAGATGGCTGCGAGCACTGCCTCGATAATCCGGTCCTGCGTAGCTTCGTCCAGATAAGGGTGCATAGGAAGGCTAATCACGCTTTGGCTCAGTTTTTCGCTGACCGGGGTCGGCGCACTGGGGAACTGCTTGTAGCCCTTCTGCTGCGAAAGCGGGATCGGATAGTAAACCGCCGTGGGCACGCCCTTCTCTTTCAACGCCGCTGCGAGCTTGCCGCGATCGGGAACCTGAAGGGTGTATTGCGCCCAAGTGGACTGCGCGCCGTCGATCACATGGGGCACGCGAATGCTGTTGGAAGCACCGAGCTTACGGTTGTAGCGCTGCGCAACTTTTTCGCGCATCTCGATCTCTTCGGGGAAAATGTTCAACTTCTCGATCAGGATCGCGGCCTGGATCGTGTCGAGGCGCGAGTTCACGCCGATGCGTACGTTTTCGTACTTATCGGAGCCTTGGCCGTGTACGCGGATAGAGCGGAGCAGCATCGCCAGATTATCGTCGTTGGTGAAGCACGCACCGCCATCGCCATAGCAACCGAGCGGCTTGGCGGGGAAGAAGCTGGTCGTCGCGGCGTCGCCGATGCCGCCGGCGACGCGACCGTTGAGCTTGCCGCCGAAGCCCTGCGCGGAATCGCAAAGGAGCAGGAGCTTCTCGCGGCTGCAGATTGCTTCGATCTTCTTGTAATCCGCAGGCTGGCCGAACAGATCCACCGGCATGACCACGCGCGGCTTCAGCTTGCCTTCGCGTTTGACCATCGCGATAGCCGCTTCGAGGCTTGCCGGATCGATATTGTAAGTGTCTTCGAGGACATCCACGAAGACGGGCGTCGCGCCGACCAGCGCAACGACTTCACCGGAAGCCGCAAAGGTGAAAGCGGGAACGAACACGGCGTCGCCGGGACCGATGTCCCAGGCGCGCAGAATGATCATCAGCGCGTCGGTTCCGTTCGCGCAGGTCACGGTGTGCTTCACACCGGCGAATTCCGACAGGCGCTTCTCGAGTTCGGTGACCTGCGGGCCCAGGATGTATTTGCCGTCCGCGACGGCCTTGAGCACGGCGGCGTTCAGGTTTTCGCCAAGACGGCGGCGCTGGGCTTGCAGATCGATGAAGTCGATGGGAGCGGTCAAGACACGGTTCTCGCGGAGAAAATTCGGGGTCGTTCTAAGGAACAGGCCGAGGGCGCGCAACCCTCCCAGGCGCACCAAATATTGCGGAATACGACGCCTTAACTAATGAAAATCGCGAGATTTGGGGACGACGCGGACATTGCGGGGATGGCGGTTCAGATGCCGCGCCGCCTGGGAGCGGAAAGACGGGGCTTCGACATCGTCTTCGGAGAGCCGGTCGAGTTCCTGGGTGCGATCGATGATGCGTTCGGCCACCAAATGGACGACATCTTCCTTGCTTCGCTGCACCGTGCCTTCCACGAGCAGCAAACGACCGCTCATGATCTCGCGGCGGAACGTCTTCACCAGATCGGGCCAGACAACGACATTGGTGACGCCGGTTTCATCACTGAGCGTGATGAACACGACGCCGGCATCTCCCGGCATCTGGCGCGTGAGGACGATGCCGGCGCAGCGGATCTTCTCGCCATCCCGAGAAACGGGGAATGGATGTTCCGCTGAGCTCGATACATAGCGACAGTCCTCCACGCCTTCCTTCCGGAACAGGTCGCGCAAGAAAGCCATCAGATGCGCGCGCAAGGAGAAACGCTGCATCTGATAATCCGCGAGAACATGCTCGCTGAGCGGCATGGCGGGTAGCGCCGCAATCTCCTCCTCCGGTTGTTCTTCGACATATTGCGCGGCGAAGAGCGGCAGCGTTTCGGTATCGGCGAGGCGGCGAACTTCCCAGAGAATCTCGCGGCGGTCCTTGTTGAGCGACTGGAAGCAGTCCGCCTCCGCCAGAATGATCATGGCGCGCTTGGGCAATCGCGTCTTGCGGGCAAGCCTTTCAACGCCGCTGTAATGATTTCCTCGCACGCCAATCAGGATTTCAGCCCATTTCTCGCTGAAGCCGTCGATTTGACGAAAGCCCAAGCGAAGTGCCCATCCACCCTTTCCATCGGGTTCGAGAAGATTGTGCCACTTACTTTCATTTACATCGACAGGACGCACTTCGACCGCGTGCTCACGCGCGTCGCGCACAATTTCGGCTGGTGCATAGAAGCCCATAGGCTGCGAATTGAGCAGCGCACAAGCGAATGCAGCGGGATGGTAACGCTTTATGTAAGCGGAGACATAGACAAGGAGCGCGAAGCTGGCGGCATGACTCTCGGGAAATCCATAGGAGCCGAAGCCTTCGATCTGCTTGAAACAGCGCTCGGCAAAATCCTGCTCGTAGCCGCGCGCGGTCATGCCGCCGATGAACTTGTCTCTGAACTTGTCGATAGTCCCGAGATTGCGGAATGTCGCCATCGCACGCCGCAATCCGTTCGCTTCTGAAGGCGTGAACTTCGCCGCGACGATGGCCAGCTTCATGGCCTGTTCCTGAAACAGGGGAATACCAAGCGTCTTTCCCAGGACACCGTGCAATTCTTCAGGAGAGCCGTGTTCTGGCGCAGGGGCAGGATAGACGACAAGCTCTTCGCCAGCCCGCCTGCGCATATAAGGATGCACCATGCCGCCCTGAATTGGCCCGGGGCGTACAATGGCAACTTCGATGACGAGGTCGTACAGATTCTTGGGCTTCATGCGCGGAAGCATGCTCATCTGCGCACGGCTTTCGACCTGGAATACGCCGATGGCATCGGCTTTCTGCAGCATCGCGTAAACTTCAGGATCATTCGCCGTCATGTTGAGCTCGAGCGTTCTGCCCTCGTGCTCCTTGATCAGATCAAATGCCTTGCGGATGCAAGTGAGCATGCCCAGCGCCAGCACATCGACCTTCATCATGCGGACAGCGTCGATATCGTCCTTATCCCATTCGATGAAGTGACGGTCTTCCATCGTGGCGGGACTGACGGGGACGAATTCGTCCAGCCGGTCGTCCGTCAATACGAAACCGCCGACATGCTGCGAGAGATGGCGCGGGAAGCCGATCAACTCATTCGCAGCTTTCACGGCGCGAGCAATCATCACATTGAAGGGATTGTGCTGGCCCTGGCGCACCTGGGCCTCGCTGAGATTGCTGCCCCAGCTTCCCCAAACGCCGCTGGCGAGATCGGCGGCGATGTCTTCCGTCAGTCCGAAGACCTTGCAGGCTTCACGAATGGCGCTGCGTGGGCGGTAATGGATGACGGTTGCCGCCAGCGCGGCACGATGATGGCCATAACGCCGGTAAACATACTGGATGACTTCTTCGCGGCGCTCATGCTCGAAATCGACGTCGATATCCGGCGGCTCCTTGCGCTCCTCGCTGACGAATCGCTCGAACAGCAAATCCATCTGCACAGGATCGATAGAGGTAATGCCAAGCATGTAGCAGACGGCGGAATTGGCAGCCGAACCACGACCTTGGCAGAGGATCGGTGGGGTTCCGGTCTCTTTCACTATTCCATGCCGTGCGTAATGAACGATGTCATGCACGGTGAGGAAATATTCGGCGATCTCCAGTTTTGCGATCAGCGCCAGTTCTTTTTCGAGGGTTTTGTGAACCGCGGGCGGAATGACACCATGATAGCGATCCGTGGCTCCGGCCCAGGCGAGATCTTGCAGATGCCCTTGAGCAGTCTTCCCCGGCGGAACCGGTTCGTGCGGATAGTTATATTTGAGATCGTCCAGCTTGAATGTGATCCGGTTTGCGAACCGGATAGTTTCACCAATCGCTTCCGGCGCCGCGGCGAACAGGCTTGTCATCTCGTCTGGTGTTTTCAGATGACGCTCGGCGTTGGCTTCCAGCAATCGCCCTGCTTCATTGAGCGTGACGCCTTCGCGGATGCATGTGACGACATCCTGCAACTCGCGGCGCTCGTGGACGTGATAGAGCGCATCGTTGGTGGCGATGAGCGGGACGCCGGCGCGATGCGCGATATGCTTCCATTTCAGAAGACGGCGCTGATCGTCACCGCGATGCGGCATGGAGATGCCGAGCCAGATGCGGCCTGGAGCAACGACGGCCATTCTTTCCAGAAGCGATTGGATTTCGTCGAAACCACACTCGGTATTTGTTTTATAGATTTCGGGGGGTACCCCCCCTACCCCTTCCGCCTTCAGGGCTAAGTCCTTGTTCCAAAATCGCTTTGGTGGGGCGGCCTGGAGGGCGGTACGACCGGGATGCGGCGGCATGACGACCAGCAGCAGGCCTTCCTGCCACTTCAGCAGATCGTCCAATGTGAGGATGCATTCGCCCTTTGGCGCGCGCAGCTTGCCCGCGCTCAGCAGACGGCAGAGGCGGCCATAGGCCTGGCGGTCCGTCGGATAGGCGAGAATGTCCGGCGTGCCGTCCACGAAAACGAGACGACAACCGACGAGTTGTTTCGTGACCGGTTGGCCTTTCTCCTTCAACTCCTCGAATGCGGAGTACATGCGCACGACACCGGCCAGCGTGTTGCGGTCGGCGATGCCGATGGCGGCGTAGCCCAGCAGTGCGGCGGCGTGCGCGAATTCCTTGGGATGCGATGCGCCGCGCAGGAACGAGAAATTCGTCGTGACGCCGATCTCCGCATAAGCGCTCATGCGAACACTCCATGCAGATACCAGCGCGGATTGCCCGTCTCGCGCAGATAGAGTCCGTCGCGATAGAGCCAGAAGCGATTGCCGTTCGTGTCCTCCACCCGGAAGTAATCGCGCGTCGGCTGCGCCGTCACGTGCCGCCACCATTCCATGGCGATGCGTTCCGGTCCTTCCGCCCGAACGACATCATGCTGGACGCGCCGCCAGCGGAAACGGCGCGGCGGGCCGGCGGGAACGGTGGCAATGGTTTCGACCTCTTCCGGCTTTGCCAGCAGACGCAGCGGACGCCGCGGCGCCTCCTTTTTGCGCCGGACTTCCCAGGTCGATTTCGTGTCGCGCGCTTCTTGTGCGGGTATGGCCAGGCCCGCGGCTTCGGGAATGTGCGTATCGTTCGGTTGGAACGTGAGAACGCGGTGTGCGCCGAAGCGAGTGGACAGGCGATCGACCAGAAAGCGAATTTCGCGCTCGGCATTAAGATCGGCGTTGAAATCCGCGAGCGCGGTTTCGCAGCGTTGCGTGCGGCCGGCGGACAGGCGGATGAGATCGAAGCCGAAGCCGGGGTCCAGCGGATCGGCCAGCGCATCCAGCTTCTCGCGGAACAGCCGCTCGATGATGGCAGGCTCGCGCGTGGGCGATCCGGTTTCCACCGCAATGCGCATGACGGCGCCATCGGCACGGAAGAAGGCGGCTTCCAAGCGGCGTGCACCCTCGCCGCGTTGCTCCAATGCTTCGGCCAGCGTCTGCGCCAGCGAAATGAGCGTTGCGCGGATGACATCTTCGGTGGCGACAGGCTCGGGGAAATTCCGCTCCGCGCTGTAGTCGGGAACCGGAATACGCGGCGAGATCGGCTTTTCGGTTTTGCCGAGCGCGGTTTCCAGCGTGAACACCATGGCAGAGCCGAAGCGCGCGGTGAGTTCGCGGCGGTCGCGATGGGCCACCTGCCCTATCGTCTTCAGGCCCGCGCGGCGGAACGCATGCGTGGTGACGGGATCAAGGAACAGCGCTTCGATCGGGAAAGGTGCGGTGATTTTCATTTCATCGCCGGGCGGGACAACGAGACCGTCGCGATGACGGGCACAGGCGCGCGCGGCCATCGCGGTTCCGGCGAGCGCGCCGCGCACGGCGAAGCCCTGCCGGCGCAGCGTGGCGAGAATGCGATCGAGCAGCGCTTTCTCGCCGCCGAAAAGATGCGTTGCACCGGTGACGTCGAGCAGCAAGGCGCGCGGCGGATCAAGCGCAACGAAGGGCGTGAAGCGGTCGCACCAGTCGGCGATGCGCTCCAGGAGCTTGTGATCGGCGCCGTCGTTCGACGCCATGACCTTGAGCTCGGGCAGCATGGCGCGGGCATTGGCGAGCGGCTGGCCTATGGTGAGGCCCTGCGCCGTCGCCTTGCGGTCAAGCGCGGAGAGACGCAGCGCGTTCTTCTCCTTTGCCA
>JBQCJO010000167.1:0-4680 GCA_051952735.1 Rhizomicrobium sp. | reverse complement strand
GATTCCCGGCACCGAAAGGATCGCCGGATCGGTGAAAAGATTTTTCAGGAACGGCTCGACAGCCTCCGGTGCATCCGGACCGCCGAGATTGAACAGGATGACGGCGATCTTCACTTGCGGACGCGCGCGACCAGCGCGGCGACATGGTCGGGTGGTGTTTCCTGCAACACACCATGCCCCAGGTTGAAGATGAAGGGCTTGCCGCGCATCTCATCCACAAGTGCATCCACAGCCCGCTCCATCGCTGAGCCGCCGGTCACCAGCAGCAAAGGATCGAAATTGCCTTGAACGGGAATATCGAGCTCGGACATCCAGTCTTGCGGCGCAGATGTATCAACAGAGATTCCGTCCACACCGGTTTCGTCCGCATAGAACTCATAGCCCTGTAATGTCGTCGCGCGCGGAAAGCCGATGATCTTCGCAAGTGGTTTGGCAGCCCGGACTTTTTCCACGATCCGTTTTGTCGGCGCCACCACCCAGCTCTGGAAAACATCCGCCGGCAATCCGCTCGCCCAGCTGTCGAATATCTGCACCGCATCGGCGCCGGCATCGATCTGCGCGGTCAGATGTGCCGCCACGCAATCACCAAGCAGATCAAGCAGCACATCGAAACTTTCCGGATTGCAGTAGCCCCAAAGCTTCGCAGCTTTTTGTTCGTCGCCGCCACGTCCGGCCGCCATATAGGTCGCCAAGGTCCAAGGCGCGCCGGCGAAGCCCAGCACCGTTGTGTCCGCAGGAACAGCAGCGCGAACCTTTCGAAGCGTCTCGTAGGCCGGAGAAAGCCTCTCACGCCAGATCGCGGGATCACGCTCCAGCCCGTCCACAGCATTCACCGGGTTCAACCGGGGCCCGACATTCTCTTCGAACGTTACCGTACGTCCCAGCGCATAAGGTACGGTCAGGATGTCGGAGAAAATGATCGCAGCGTCAAAGCCAAATCGCCGGATCGGCTGCAGCGTGATCTCCGTCGCCAAGTCCGGATCGTTGCACATCGTCCAGAACGATCCGGCTTTGGCGCGAAGCTCGCGATACTCCGGCAGGTAACGTCCGGCCTGGCGCATCAGCCAGACGGGCGGCGGAGAGACGGAATGTCCCTCGAGAACCGAAATCACTCTCTTTCCGGAATTCGTCAAAGAATAAGGACTCCTAGAATCTGATGACGATGATGATTGGGCTGTGATTTGTGGAAAAATCCGTGAGTTCGCTGTCTTAAGGCCGCAAGTGCCTCGGACTCAAGGGGAGTTGGCGTCGCTCTTGGCGGGCGATGGCTCACAATCCGGCTTCCGGCATGTGTGCAAATGACCTGCGCCCTGTGAAATCTGTTTGCAGCCGCCCGCTTGTGTATCCTATGGGGATGGAAACCGAGGTTCGGAGCATCGTTCTGTGAATTCCGAGGCGCGCGAATTTCACGTCCATCTTGTGTCCGACGCGACCGGCGAGACGCTCAATGCTATCGCGCGCGCGGCGCTCGCCCAGTTCGAAGGCGTGACCGTGAACGAGCATTTCTACGCGTTGGTGCGCAGCTCCCGCCAGTTGCAGCGCGCGATCGAGCACATCAAGGAAGATCCTGGCCTTGTGTTCTTCACGCTGGTCAATCCGGAACTGCGCAAGGAATTGCTCACAGCCTGCACGGCGATGAACGTGCCAAGCTACGACGTGCTGGAAGCGCCAATCGGTGCTATGCGTCAGTTCCTGGGCGCGGCGGAAACCCACCGGCCTGGCGGGCAGCACGATCTGGATCAGCGCTACCAGACACGCATCGAGGCGTTGAACTTCACCATCGCCCATGACGATGGCCAAATTCTGGACCGGCTCGATGAAGCCGAAGTTGTGCTCGTTGGCGCGAGCCGCACATCGAAGACCCCGACAAGCGTCTATCTCGCGATGCGCGGCGTGCGCGCGGCCAATGTGCCGCTGGTGCCGGGTATGCCGCTGCCGCGCGAACTGCTGGTGGCGAGTAAGCCGTTGATCGTGGGCTTGTGGGCCTCGCCCGAACGGCTGGTGCAAGTGCGCCGCAACCGGCTCAACACGTTGGGCGAGGTGCGCGACACCTCTTATGCGGATCTGGAAAGTGTTCGCGCGGAAGTCACCACGACACGCAAGCTCTTCGACGCGCAGGACTGGCCGACCATCGACGTGTCGCGGCGCTCCGTGGAGGAAACGGCCGCCGCGGTGCTCAACCTTCTGGCCGAGCGCCGGCAGCCGGCGGAATGACGCGGATCGTTCTTGCTTCCGCCAGCGAAAGTCGCGCAAGGCTTTTGCGCAACGCCGGCGTTGCGTTCGAAGTCGCTCCGGCGCGCGTGGATGAAGACGCGGTGAAAGAGTCCATGCTCGCCGCCAATCAGCCGCATCGCGTCATCGCCGATGCGCTGGCGGAATTGAAAGCGGTGCGTGTCTCTGCCGCCAATCCCGGGGCGCTGGTGATCGGTGCGGACCAGGTTTTGTCGTTTGCCGGCGAACTCGTGAGCAAATGCGCGACGATGGAAGAAGCACATGCCTTGCTGTCGCGGCTGCGCGGCAAGAGCCACGAGCTGTTTTCGGCGGCGGTGATGGCGAAGGACGGCGCACCGGTCTGGCGTCACACGGAACGGGCGAAGATGACGATGTTTCCGGTCACCGACGCGTTCATCGCCAGCTATCTGGCGCGCAAAGGCGAAAGCATTCTTTCCGGGGTCGGGTGTTATCGGCTGGAAGACGAAGGCGCGACGTTCTTTTCCCATGTCGTTGGCGACTATTTCGGCATTCTGGGTCTGCCGCTCATCCAGCTCTTGTCGGCGCTGCGTGAACAGGGTGTCATCGGCAAATGAGCATCAGCGGCAAAGCCAAACTCGCCGGCGTGATCGGCTGGCCCGTGGCGCATTCCATGTCGCCGCGCCTGCACGGCTATTGGCTGGACGCGCATGGCGTGGACGGCGCTTACATTCCGCTTGCCGTGCCGCGCGAACAATTCACGCGCGCGATCGAAAGCTTGCGCATGATGGGCTTCGCAGGCGTGAACGTGACGGTGCCGCACAAGGAGGCGGCGTTCGCCATCGCACATGAGCTGGACGATGCGGCGCTGGCGGCCGGCGCGGTCAATTTGCTCGTGTTCGACGGCGGAAGGATCATCGGGCGCAACACCGATGCAGCGGGGCTTGCCGCAAATCTGAACGAAGCGCTCGCGAAGAATACGCTCAGCGGAAAAGACGCCGTGCTGCTGGGAACCGGCGGTGCCGCGCGCGCATCCATCCTCGCATTGTCTGAACTTGGTGTGCGGGAAATCCGCATCGTCGGCCGCAATCACGGCCGTGGCGAAGGTCTGGCGCGCGAATTCTCCACACGGGTGAAAACGCCCTTGCGCGCGTTGTCGTGGAAAGACTGGGCAAAAGCCGCGGATGGCGCGGGCGTTCTCGTCAACGCGACATCCGCGGGCATGTCGGGGAAAGAGACGCTGGAATTGCCGCTCGATCCTTTGCCGGTCAATGCCGTCGTCACCGATCTTGTTTACAATCCGCTGGAAACCGATCTGCTCCAGCGCGCGCACGCGCGCGGCAATCGTGTGGTGGATGGTCTTGGCATGTTGATGCATCAGGCGGTGCCGGCCTTCGAGGCCTTCTATGGCGAACGGCCGCAAGTGACGCCGGCGCTTCGCACCGAGCTGAAGAAAGCGTTGCGTCATGGCTAGGCCTCTTCTCATCGGGCTCACCGGCTCCATCGGGATGGGCAAGAGTGAGACGGCGAAGATGTTCGCGCGCCTGGGAATCCCGGTGAACGATTCCGACGCCAATGTACACGCGGTGTACGAGCCCGGCGGCGGCGCGGTACCGGAAATCGAGAAAGCATTTCCGGGAACCGTGCGTGAAGGCCGCGTGGACCGGACGTTGCTGTCCAAAGCGCTCGCCGCCGATCCCACCGGTTTCAAGCGGCTCGAAGCCATCGTGCATCCGCTGGTGGGCAAGGTTCAGCAGGCATTTCTGGCCAAGGCGGTGGCCGATGGCGCCGACATGGTGGTGCTGGATGTGCCGCTTCTCTTCGAGACCGGCAGTCACGCCCGGATGGACGCAGTTGTCGTCGTCTCCGCGCCTTCCCATATACAGCGGGCGCGGGTGCTCGAACGGCCGGGCATGAGCGAAGAAAAGCTCGATCAGATTCTCTCGCGCCAGATGCCCGACGAAGAAAAGCGTGCAAAAGCCCATTATGTGGTTGTGACCGACAAAGGTCTGGATCACGCTTTCGAACAGGTTGAGATGATCGTGAAGGACCTGCGCGCGAAGATCGCCGCCGGACAGATGCCAGAAAAGCCATAAGAGAAATAATGCGCGAAATCGTTCTGGATACCGAGACAACCGGATTCGACCCGGCGACGGGCGACCGCATTGTCGAGATCGGCTGCGTCGAGTTGATCGACCATCTGCCGACCGGGCGCAGCTTCCAGGCCTATCTCAATCCCGAGCGGCTCGTTCCCATCGAGACGACGAAGGTGCATGGCCTCACCGACGAATTCCTCGCCGACAAGCCGCTCTTCGCGCATATCGTGGACGAGCTTCTGGAATTCCTCGGCGACGCGCCGCTCGTCATTCACAACGCTTCGTTCGACATGAAGTTCGTCAACAGCGAGCTGCATCGCTGCGGGCGTCCGCTGCTGCCTTATGCCCGCGCCATCGACACCATCGAGATCGCCAAAGCGAAACTTCCCGGTGT
>JBQCJO010000166.1:0-5995 GCA_051952735.1 Rhizomicrobium sp. | reverse complement strand
TACGGCCTATCTGGTGAACGCGGCGTCGGGCTGGAAGCTGGACGATATCGGATTCGGCGGAAACTGGGATTTCGGCAACAAGGGCCGCATGAGCGATACCTTGAAAATGGTGATTGCCACCGCGGGTGGCGGTAACAATTGACGCTTTTGGCGCGAACAAAGCGTGATAAAAAGAACTAGAAGGAATTTGACGAATGACCAACCCCAAGAATTTTCCCGTCGGCAAGACTGACGAAGAGTGGCAGAAGAGTCTGGATTCAGACGCCTATCGCGTGCTGCGCAAGCACGGCACCGAACGCGCTGGCACCCATCCGTTCAATCACGAGAAGCGCGAAGGCTCGTATCACTGTGCCGGTTGCGGCAAGGAGCTTTACGGCTCCGAGACGAAGTATGAGAGTGGTTCCGGCTGGCCGAGTTTCTATCAGGCGAAAGAGGGCGCGGTCGGCACTTCCACCGATCGCACGCTCGGCATGTCGCGCACCGAAGTGCACTGCGCCGATTGCGGCGGCCATCTCGGCCATGTTTTTCCCGATGGCCCGCAACCGACGGGCTTGCGCTTTTGCATGAATGGCGCAGCCCTGAAATTCGAGCCGAAAAGCTGATGACCTTCGTTGCCGAAAAGCCGACCGGCACCAAGCGCGAGATCTTTCACGATCTCGCGCTACAGGCCGAAGGTCTGTTCCGCGGCGAGCGCGATGCCATCGCCAATGCCGCGAACCTGGCGTCGCTGATCTTCACCAGTCTCGATGATCTGAACTGGTCCGGTTTCTATTTCCTGAAGAACGGCATGCTGGTGCTTGGACCGTTCATGGGCCGGCCGGCTTGCGTGCGCATCGAGATGGGCAAAGGCGTATGCGGCACGGCAGCGGCGCGCCGTGAGACAATCATTGTGGAAGACGTCGAGAAATTTCCCGGCCACATCGCCTGCGATGTCGCTTCGCGCTCGGAAATCGTCATGCCACTCGTGAAGAACGACAAGCTGATCGGTGTGCTGGATATCGACGCGCCGATCCACGGTCGCGTCGATGCTGAAGATCGCAAAGGGCTCGAGGCCCTGGCGCAGCTCTGGCTGGGCGCGAGCGATCTTTAAGAAAAAACCCGCCCTTGACGGGCGGGCTCAGATTATCCGGCAGACGAAGTTTTACTCGCGCGCGTAATCGATTCCCGCGCGCGTTTCATCGATCGCCTGATTGACGAGACGGATCGCATTTTCGCGATGACCACCCTTGTTGGGCGTCGATGCCTGCAATTCGCTGCGCGCCGTGCGCAGCGCATCCAGCGCGGCATGCATGTGCGTTTGGTATGCGGCGGCGGCTTCGCCGATGAGCACGCCCGAGGCGAGCGTCACGCCCAGCACGGCCGCGCCGATGCCGGTCTTCACAATCGTCTTCATGAAATATCCCTCCCAATTCGACCAAGACGGTCGGGTGCGAGTCTAAAACAAAACCGGCGGCGTGGAAGAGACGCCGCCGGTCTGTATTCTAAATTTCATGTAAATTCGGCTATTCGTGCCCGTGCGAGCGGGCTTCTTCTTCAGCCCGGCGCAGATCATTGCCTTCGGGGCCTTCCAAGGCCCGTTCCGCTTCCTTGCCCATTTCGGGAATCCGGCTGCGATTGGCACGAACGAAGCTTTCCTCGTCCTTCCGGAATTCGCGCGCGGCGGTGTAGTTGCCTTCGCCGATCACGTCTTTGGTTTTGCGGATCTTTTTGGCGGGACGCTTCGCGGCTTTCGCAGCCGGGCGCTTGGTCTTCTTCGCGGCCTTGCGCTTGGGCGCTTTGCGAGCAGCGGCGCGCTTCGCCGTTTTCGTCTTTTTTGCCTTCTTGCTCTTCTTTGCTTTGGCTGCGGGGCGTCTGGTTTTTGCCGCCTTGACCGCTTTGCGTTTTTTCTTCTTCGCCATGCCTGTCTCCGTTGAAGAATGCGGGACTTATGCGCCCGCACCGGCAACGGATCATGCGCGTGCTGGTTCCAACTGCAATCGCAAAACGTCAGATAGCGACAAGTTTTCTGCGCGCACGCAACGCCGTCACATGCAGCGCGCCCATCAAAGCAAGGCCGCTCAACATCAATCCCGTTCCAAGCCACACCGCGCCATAGACATCGGCGTCACTGACGATGAAGGACGCCAACAGCGGACCCAGCGCACCGGCAAGAAGCTGTGTGGCGCCGGACTGCATCGCCGTGCGGCGCGATGGATCGGCTTCGATCGTCATGGGAACGAGGAACGGCCCGATGAGGACGATGACAAGCCCGATCCATCCGTTTGCTGCGATGAACAGCCAGGCCGATGGCTGAATGGTCAGCACAAACCAGCCGCCGATGAACAGAACGCTCGAAAAGCAGAAGACCGTGAACCAATGTATGCGCCCGGCCAGTGCCGTCGCCAGAAAGCCTCCCGCCACTTGTGCCGCGAGCGAGACCCAGAGCGATGTCCGCGCGACATCGGCGCTGAGCCCTGCTTCGTGACTGAGAGGCTGCAGATAAACGAGCACCGCGCCCGAAGCGGAGGTGAACAGAAGCGTTGCCAGCAGCGCCCACCATCCGCGCAAGGGTGGTGCGCCGGTTTCATCGGGATTGACCGGAAGATCACCATAGAAGTCGGGCGTCTTCATTGCGGCCGCGAGGCCGCAAAGCGTGGTGATCCCCAGCGCGACGAACCCGCCTTCGGTGCCGAAATGCGGGATGACATAGACAAAGGACAGCGCCATCAAAAGCTGCCCGGCGACGAGCGAAGTCCAATAGAAGCCCGCCCACCGCTCCGGCGTTTCGGTGCGTGCGATCATGCCCACTGTGATCCAAAGCAGGAGGCCTTCGGGTATGCCCGCGAGCGTTCGCAGGATAAGAACCTCCGCGCCGCTGGCAGGCATGGAGCCAAAGTCGAGCGCGGTCAGGGCCAATACCGAGCCGACCGCGATCCAGCGCAGATGGCGTGCCTTGAGGAAAGCGCCGGAAATTCCGGCCGTCAGTCCCATCGCCAGGCTTTCGAGCGTCGCGCACTGGCCGATGCCGGCGGCCGACAGCCGTCCGCTATCGGCCAGCGAGCCCAGAAGCGCGGGCATCACGCCCACCATCAGGAGCGCGAGCGATCCCAGAATGATCGCAGAAGCGGCGGGAATAAGCGTCAGCGACGGGCCGATGGCTTCGACTACGACGATCTCATCGGCGGGCTCGCTCCTGGCGCGAGATTGGCAACAAAACGGGCGGCGGTGCAAATCGCGCCGCCGCCCGCTCTTGTCTTCGCGTCAACTACTTCACATTGCTGGTTGAGCGGATGAACTGCGCCACCGCGTCGTGCATCTCCTGCAGCGACTCCTGATGGGCGTACACCATGTGGCCCGACTGATAGTAGTGATAGGAAATGTTGGCCTGCAGTTTGCGCGGAATCGGCAGCTGATGCATCTCGTACCAGCCTTCGTAATAGGGCGTCGCGAGATCGAAATAGCCGCCGTTCAGCATCACCTTCAGGTTCGGGTTCTGCTTCATCGCATTCGCCAGGTCCGGCATCACGTTCATTGCGCCGCGTGACGGGAAGCGCTGCCCGGGAGCCGAGTGCTTGAAGTCCCACGCGCGGTTCGCACCTGGCGCACTCGGCAGATACGCCTTGCCCTGTCCGTAGTTGAGCTGGTTGCGGACATAGTCGTTGAACGATGAGATATAGGCCGAGCTCAGCGCCGACGACTGCGGATCGTATTCGCTGCGCTGGCTCAAGGGATCGAGATTGGGTCCGGAGAAGCGCGTGTCGAGACGGCCCGTCGCCATATCGCTGGAATCGAGAAGCATCTTGCGGAACTCGCCGCCATCGATGCGCAGATCGCCTTTCAGCAAATACCAGACCGGCAGACCCGTGACGTTGTGCAATTGCTTCGCGATCTTGTTGCGATCCGCGTCAGACAGGCTGGCACCGCGGTCGAGCGCCTGAAGATAAGGTCCCATCGCGAACTGCTCGACGGTGTGCAGGAACGGCGGAAGGTCCTTCGGCTTCTGGCCCGGAAGCGCGTTGTGATACCACGCCGTCGCCGCATAGGTCGGCAGTGCGATCGCATAGGGCAGGTTCATGCCCGGATTGTATTGCGGCCGATCCACGGACAAGTCGTAGTTCAGGATCTGCGACAAGAGGATCACGCCATTGAAATCGATCGAGTCGTCGTTCTCCAGATCGTTGATCAGAACGGCCGAGCGCGGCGTGCCGTAACTTTCGCCGAAGAGATATTTGGGCGAATTCCAGCGGTTATATTTCGACAGGAACTCGCGAATGAAATGCGCGAAGGCGTGGCCGTCGGCGTCGACGCCGTAGAACGCCTTCTCCTTGTCCTTGCCGGCGATGCGGCTGAAGCCGGCACCCGGCGCATCGATAAAGACCAGATCGCTGGCGTCCAGAAGCGTTTGGCCATTGTCGACGAGTTTATAGGGTGCGGCCGGTGTGTGGCTGTCATCCGGCGTGACGATGCGCTTGGGACCCCACGCGCCCATGTGCAGCCACACCGTCGCCGAGCCAGGACCGCCATTATAGACGAACGTGATCGGACGGCCTTCGGCGGGCGCGCCGGTCTTGGCGTAATAGACGAAGAACATCGACGCTTCGGGCGAGGACGCGTCTTTCTTCGCGTCGGGATTCTTGCTGCCGCCATTTTGCGCGACATCGTTCCAGTCGTCGGGATGGACAACGAGCGTGCCGGTCACGGCTTTGTAGGAAATGCCGGCGGCCGAGCCGCTGGTCACGGACTCCTCGGACTTGAAGAACTTGCCGGAATAAAGATCGGGCTGCGGCTTGGATGGCGCGGGCGCGTCGGCTGCGAAGGCGACGATGGCCGTCAGGCCCAACGCCGCGGTCGCGGCGGTCAGAAGTGCGCGTTTCATGGGGCTTTCCTCTTTGCCGGCCTTTGCCGGTCTTGGTGATCGAACGATCCGCGGGAGCCCCGAAATTCCCGCGAACGGTGAAAACGAAAGACCGCGCGCGGCGAACGCGCGGTCTTTCGGCAGGCGATTACTTCACGTTGCTGGTCGAACGGATGAACGCGGCGACCGAGTCATGAAGCTTCTTCAGCGATTCCTCGTGGGCATAAACCATGTGGCCCGACGGATAGTACATGTAACTGATGTTGCTCTGAAGCTTGTCCGGAATCGGCAGGTGATGCATCTCGTACCAGCCTTCGTAATACGGCGTGGCGAGATCGTAATAGCCGCCGTTCACCATCACCTTCAGGTTCGGGTTCTGCTTCATCGCATTGGCGAGATCGGGCATCACGTTCGTGGCGCCCGGGAACGCAAAGCCCGCACCCGGCTGCTGATGCTTGAAGTCCCACCATTTGAAGACGTCCACCGCCGGACGATACGTCTTGCCCTGCCCATAGTTGAGCTGGTTGCGGACGTAATAGTTGAACGCCGACACATAGGCCGAGCTGATCGCCGAGGACTGCGGATCGTAATCCGATGTCTTGCTGAGCGGATCCAGATCGGGTCCGGAGAAGCGCGTGTCCAGACGGCCGGTGGTAAGCCCGCGATCGTCCTGCAGCGTCTTTTCGAACTCGCCGCCGCTGATGCGCAGGTTCGCCTTCATGATGTAGGACACGGGCAAGCCAGTGACGTTGTGCAGCTTGGTGGCGATGTCGAGCTTCTTTTTCGGTGACAGCGACGCGCCCTTCTGCAGCGCCAGGGCGTATTCACCCATCGCAAATTGCTCGACCTTCTGGACGAAAGGCTCAAGCTGCGGCGGTTTCGTGCCCGGCAGCTTGTTGTGATACCAGGCCGACGCGGCGAAGGTCGGCAGACCGATTTCGTAAGCCAGATCCACGCCCGGATTGGTTTCCGGCCCGTCGATCGACAGATCGAAATTCAGGATCGCCGAAAGGAGGATGACGCCGTTGAAGTCGATAGAACGGTTGTTCTCCAGATCGTTGATGACCACGGCGGAGCGCGGCGTGCCGTAGCTTTCGCCGAAGAGATATTTGGGCGAATTCCAGCGATTATATTTGGAGAGAAATTCCTGGATGAAGGTCG
>JBQCJO010000165.1:0-4971 GCA_051952735.1 Rhizomicrobium sp. | reverse complement strand
ACGGCGTCGGCATGAAGACCGGGCGCGATCCTGTCGATGCCCTGGCTGTGCAGCGAGTTCACCTTGAAGGTCTTCTCGCGCACGATTTTCGAAAGCAGCCCGCCGGACTGCACGGTCACGTCATGAGACGGCCCGTATTGCGCATCGAGATCTGCGTCCTTGTTCTCGCGATGATCCATGCGTCCGGGCACTTCTTGGACATGTTGATAAAGCGTGCCGCCCAGCGCGACGTTCAGTTCCTGAAAGCCGCGGCACACGCACAGCATCGGCACGCCGTTCGCGATCGCGGCTTTCAGCAGCGGCAGCGTGGTCGAATCACGGTTCTCGTCCTGCATCACGCCTTCGCGCGGCGCCGCGCCGTTGTAATGCTTCGGAGAGACGTTCGATGGCGAGCCGGTGAAGAACAGGCCGTCCACGCTCGCCAGGATTTCGGATGCCGGGATCGCGTCGGGCAAGACCGGGATCAGCAGCGGCAGCGCGCCGGCGCCATCGCGCACGGCGGTGATGTATTTCTCGCCCACCATGTGAAACGGATGATGCCCCACCATGCGGTGGTCACAGGGAATGCCGACGACGAAAGGCCGCTTGCTCATGGCCGAAAACCTCGCACGGGGTTGCGCCGAACGGCAAGGCGCGTCCGGCGCGGAGCCGTATTGCCGCGAGGGCAGAGGTTATTTGTGATTGATCTTGAAGGCGGATTCGGGAAGGTCCACGCCTTGCTGCACATTGTTGATGCTGACGGTGGTCGGAAGCCCTTGCGCGTCCACGATGGTCCATTGGCGAAGCTCCATGCCCGGATCGGTGAACACGATCGTGATATTGCCGGTGGCGTTGCGGTCATTGGCGCGCGCCTTGACGATGAGTTCGCCGGGGCTGTGCTGCACATCGAGCACATTCGCGCTCCGCTTCAGATCGAGATGATCCGACAGCAGAAGATTGAGCGGCGTGCCATTCAGGGGATAGCGGTTCGCCGTGTTGAGCTTGGTGTTGTAGACCGCAATGCCGATGCCGTCGCCGATGACCAGCGTCGGATTGGGCGGATCGTAATCGAAACGAATCTTGCCGGGCTTCAGGATATAGAACTTGCCCTGGTCGACCTGTCCCTGTGGTCCGATCTGGGTGAAGCCGCCGCGCATCGTCTTGATGGAATTCAGAGCATCGCTGATCCGGTTAAGATCGGCGATCTGTTGCGGGGTCCATTTGGCCGCCTGTGCCGGTGCGATTGCGGCGAGCGCGATCAGAAGAGCGAGGATCAATCGGTGCATGCACACCGGGATAGAGAAATTTTGTGGCGGAATGAAGAGGCGTGTCAGGCCGCGGCGTGCGCCGCTTTGCGCTCTTTCTCGCGCTGGGCTTCGCTGCAGGGGCAAAGGCCCTGAAACATCAGGTTCAGCACGCCGTCCAGTTCGCGCTCCAGCTTGGCGAGGCTAAGCTTCGACCAAAGCTGCGGATAGCGGAACTTCATCGTCGCCGACTGGATCATCTCGGCGATTTCTTCCTTATCGCCCGGCGGCATCATCTCGCCGCGCTTCTCGGCCTCTTCCATCAGCTCGACGAGGATCTTGCGCTCGTTGGCGAGCATCCAGTTCACATATTGCGGACGCTCATGGCCGATCTGCGTGGCCATCTCCAGAACGCGCGGATCCTTCTCCAGCTTGTGATAGGTGCGGCGCAATTCGGCGAAGAGCAGATCGCGCAACCGCTCGCGCGCATTGCGGCCCGGCGCCAAAGCGATCTTGCGGGCCTGTGTCAGATGGGTTTCATAGTCTTCGCTCGCGATCGCTTCGGCGATATCGAGCTTGCCGGGAAAGAAACGATAGAGGTTTCCGGGCGACATACCGCAATCGGTGGCGATTTCGGCCATGGTCGTCTTGCCATACCCAAAATGCGAAAAGCGCTTTTTGGCGGCTTCAACGATCTTGTCGCGGACGGTGTCCTTGCTCATGGCGTGGCTTTCTCCCCCGGCTTGTTGTTCTTCTTTCTGACAGGAAATGTAGGCGCTTTTTGTAAATAATCAACAAAGCATTCAGTCTTCCAAGCGGAGATACGGGCCGGAAGTTGAAATAATGTCAGAAAAAACAAATGGTTATCAGAATTTGGCCGTTATCGGCTCTGGAGCGTGGGGCACGGCTCTTGGGGTAGCCGCGGCGTTGGCAGGCCGCAGGGTGACGCTTTGGGCACGCGAATCCGATGTGGTCGATTCCATCAATTCGAAACATGAGAATGTCCGTTTCCTCTCCGGCGTTGCGTTGCCGCCGGCGATCACGGCGACGGGAGATATCGGAGCGGCCGCCGCGGCGGACGCGCTTCTGATCGGTGCGCCCGCACAACATCTGCGTGCGACACTCGCTGCTCTGAAACCGTATCTGCCGCCGAAAAAACCGCTGGTCCTATGCGCCAAAGGCATCGAGCGCGATACGCACAAGCTGATGACGGAAGTGCTCGTGGAGTGTTTGCCCGATTGCGAGCCGGCCATTTTGTCCGGACCATCCTTTGCAAAGGATGTCGCGCGGAGTCTCCCAACGGCTCTGACCATCGCCGCGAAGCCGGATATCGCGCGTGCGTTGCAGGAAGCTTTCGGCCATCTCACCTTCCGTCCCTATGCCAGCGACGATCTCACCGGTGTGGCGCTCGGCGGCGCCGCGAAGAATGTCTATGCCATCGCCTGCGGAATCGTCGTCGGCATGGGTTTGGGCGAAAGCGCGCGCGCGGCCCTTCTGTCACGCAGTTTTGCGGAGCTTTGCCGATTGGGCGAAGCGATGGGCGCGCGCAGCGAGACTCTCATGGGATTGTCCGGTCTGGGCGATCTTGTTCTGACCGCCACCAGTGCATCGTCCCGCAACTACGCATTCGGCCTCGATGTCGGCAAAGGATTGCCGCGCGATGAACTTTACAAGCCGGGACGTCCGCTTGCGGAAGGCATCGCGACAGCGCCGGCGCTCGTGGCGCGCGCGCAAACCCACAATGTCGAACTTCCTATCGCACAGACGACGGCGGAGATTCTCGAAGGCAAGATCGCTCTTGCCGACGCCATTCCGCGCCTGATGTCGCGTCCTCTCAAAACGGAGTGAAAAATGCTGTTCGTGCTCACCGCCATCGACAAGGACAACGCCCTGGATCTGCGCATGAGCGTGCGTGAGCAGCACATGGCGTTCGTGAAGGAAACCGCGGTTGTGCGGCTCGGCGGTCCGTTCCTCGATGCGCAGGGCAACATGGCGGGCAGCCTCATCATCTTCGAAGCCGTCGACATGGAGGCCGCCAAAGCGTGGAATGCCCGGGACCCCTATATGAAGGCAGGGCTGTTCAAATCCACCGATATCCGGCCGTGGAAGATGACGGCCAATTTCTGCGAGGCGAAGCTATGAACCACTGGCTGTTCAAGACCGAGCCGGAGACGTTCTCCTGGGACATGCAGAAGAAGCGCGGCGCCAAGGGCGAGCCGTGGAGCGGCGTGCGCAACTTCGCCGCCGCGAAACATATGAAGGCGATGAAAAAGGGCGATCTCGGTTTCTTCTATCACACGGGCGATGAGAAGCAGATCGTCGGCATCGTCGAAGTCATCGCCGAATACAAACCCGATCCCACCGACGAAACCGGCAAATTCGGATTGGTGGATGTGAAGGCGGTGAAGGACGTGCCACAGCCGGTGACGCTGGCTGCCGTGAAATCCGATCCAAAGCTCAAGAACATGGTGCTGACGCGCGAGCCGCGCCTTTCCGTTCAGCCCGTCACCGAAGCCGAATGGAAACACATCTGCAAACTCGGCGGCGTGAAGTGATCAGCTCTTGTTCTCGTAAAGAACGGTTCCGTCGTCGCTCTTGACGCTGTGCAGCTTCATGCAATTGGGATTGGTCAGCGTTCGGCACAACAGATCGGCCTGAATCTCATATTTGGAGACCTGCGTCGCGGCCAGGCACATCAAACGGTTTTTCGTCGCCGTTGCGCGGGGCTGCGCCGAGGCGATCTCCCCGTAAGGCGGAATGACGCCCATGTTTTTCGCGTTCAGCAACTCCATCGCGCAGATCAGCACGCCCAACTTTGCGTTTTCATCCGCGCGCGCTTGCTCGGGTGTCACGGTCCGCGGTTTCTGCTGTGCCGCTTCGGCCAGCGCCGCGGTCTGCTGCTGCTCGGCCGCGACCTTGGCCTCATGCTGCTGCCACGCAAAGTAACCGGCCACGGCAACAGCGACTGCGAATCCTCCGGCGAGGACGACGCGCGCCCAGAACCATTCGCGGGCTGTGCCGCGTTTCATGTCTTCGTAGTCCGTCATGTCGTCCCCGATCGTTCTTGAACTCAGCGCATGGTCGGAATGTTGAAGTCCGGATTCTCGCGCACGCCGCCCTTGGGCCAGCGCTGCGTCACTGTCTTGATCTTGGTCCAGAAGCGCACGCCTTCGGTGCCATGCTGGTTAACATCGCCGAAGGCCGAGCGCTTCCAGCCGCCGAAGGTATGGTAGGCCAGCGGCACCGGAATCGGAATGTTGATGCCGACCATGCCGACATTGACCTTGGCCGCGAATTCGCGGGCCGCATCGCCGTCGCGTGTGAAGATGGCGACACCGTTGCCATAGGCGTGGTTGGAAGGCAGGGAGATGGCCTCGTCGAAATCCTTCGCCCGCGCAATCTGCAGCACCGGCCCGAAGATTTCTTCTTGATAAGTTTTCATGTTGGGCGTGACGCGGTCGAACAGCGAGCCGCCAAGATAGAAGCCCTTGTCGTAGCCCTGCATCTTGAAGCCGCGGCCGTCGACGACGAGCTCGGCGCCTTCTTTCACGCCCATCTCGATATAGTCCTTCACCTTGTCGCGCTGGGCGGCAGTGACCATCGGGCCGTAATCGGATTCCGGATCGGTCGGAATGCCGACGCGCAAGCCTTCCACGCGCGGCTTGAGTTTCTTCACCAGCGCGTCGGCGGTCTTCTCGCCCACCGGCACGGCGACAGAGATTGCCATGCAGCGCTCACCGGCGGAGCC
>JBQCJO010000164.1:0-4466 GCA_051952735.1 Rhizomicrobium sp. | reverse complement strand
TTTTTTTTAAGAATTTTATTTGCATTTTTCTTTGTTTTTGTTGTTTGCTGTTGCACTCTTGGCGCTGCGGCCCGCTGTTCTGTTGACGCGCGACAGCCATGAGCTCAGCCTTTGCAAAAGCGCGATTGCGCTTTCCATCGAAGGACCTGCACCGATCACCGGCAAGCGTCCGGTATTTCTCGTGGATGTGCTCGATCCCTGCTGGATATGGCACAAGGCCGATCTCACCGGCATCACCGCACTGCGCGCTTCCGTGGGCGAGCTTCCGTTCAATTTCCAGATCGGCAAGGATGTGGAGAAGGTCCCCATGCGGCCCGCCGCGACGCCGGACGGCGAGCTTGAGGTGCGTCTCGATAGTTGTGCGGGCCCGAAGATCGCCACGATCCCCATGCCGCATCCCGGCCCCAACACGGCGCTGAGCACGGTGCAAGGCGCCATCGGCCCGCAAAACGGCACGCACGATCTCTGTTTTGTCTTCACCCGGCCGACGCTTGATCCATACTGGGCGCTGCACACGGTGAAGCTGATGGCGGAGCATTAGGGCATGTCCACGCTTACGCTTGTCGCGCCGATCAAAGGCTGGGTGGCACCGCTGGACGAGGTGCCCGATCCGGTTTTCGCTGAACGCATATTGGGCGACGGCGTCGCCATCGATCCCACCGATGCCACGGTGCATGCGCCTTGCGATGCGCAGGTCGTCTCCGTCGCGCGCCACGCGGTGACATTGCGCGCCGCGAACGGCGCGGAAATTCTCATTCATATCGGACTCGAGACCGTCGCGCTGCACGGGCAAGGCTTCATGACCCATGTGCGCGAAGGCAATTCCGTGCGCACGGGCGATCCGCTCATCACCTTCGATCTGGATTTCCTGGCCGGAAAAGCGAAGAGCCTCATTTCGCCGGTGGTCATCACCAATGGCGACGCGTTCGCCATCATCCGCCGCAGCGCCGGTCGCGAAACCGGCCTGGGCGAGTTCCTGATGGAGCTGCAGCCGCTTGTCGAGAAACAGGAAGCGGCAAGCAACGGTGGCGAGGCTGCGCGCGATATCGTCGTGCGGCTGGCACACGGCATTCACGCCCGCCCGGCCGCGGTTGTTTCGGACGCGGCGAAGAAATTCGCATCCGATATCGAATTCTCCGCGCGCGACCGCCGTGTGAATGCAAAAAGCATCGTCGCGCTGATGTCGCTGGGCGTGCGCAAGGATGAATCCGTAACGATCCTCGCGCGCGGCGCCGATGCGCAGGCAGCGGTGAACATGCTGGCCGATCTGATCGAGAACGGCATCCACGAAGCAGCCGAAACACCGGCGCGCGCTACACCGGCCGTGCCGCTTGCGACAGCGGCGCTGCCGCCCAACACGTTGCGCGGCGTCGCGGGCGCGCCGGGGCTTGCCATTGGCCGTGCCTTTCATCTGAAAGCCGCGAGTTTCGATGTGGCAGAGAAGGGCGGCGGTATCGCGCATGAGACGATGCTGCTGAACGGTGCATTGGCCGTCGTGCGCGCCGATCTCGAACGCCTGGCCGCAACCGGCACACGCCAGCAGCGCGAAATCCTCGGTGCGCATCTGGCCCTGCTGGACGATCCTGAACTGACACGCGCCACGCACGCGGCGATCGAAGCCGGCAAGAGCGCGGCCTTTGCATGGCGGCAGGCGGTTCGCGCCCATGCGGAAGCATTCAGCGCCATCGACGATGCGCGCATCCGCGAACGCGCCGGCGATTTGATGGATCTCGAGCGCCAGGTTATCGCAGCGCTGAACGGCGAGGCAGGGCTGAAAGCAAAGGACATTCCCGCGGACGCCATTCTGATCGCCGATGAACTCTTGCCATCCGAACTTGCAGGCGTCGGGAAGATCGCAGGTTTCTGCACGGCGCAGGGCGGCCCGACATCGCATGTCGCCATCCTTGCCGCCGGCATGGGCGTGCCAGCGCTGGTGAGCGCGGCCGGCGTTCTCGATATCGCGGACGGGGCGACATTGTTCCTCGATGCCGACGCGGGGTTGCTGCACGTAGATCCGGACACTTCGCTGCGGGCGCAGGCTCAGGCGAAGATTGCCGCCCGCGCGAAGCAGGAAGCGGCGGCCCGCGCGCATGCGCTGGAAGATTGCCGCACCGCGGACGGCACGCGTATTGAAGTCTTCGCCAATCTCGGCGCCGGCGCGGAAGAAGCACGCGCGGCCGTTGCCGCCGGCGCGGAAGGCTGCGGATTGTTGCGCACGGAATTTCTCTTCCTCGAACGCGAAACGCCGCCGTCCGAAGACGAGCAGGCGGAAACCTATCAGGCCATTGCCGATGCGCTCGACCGGCGGCCGTTCAAGATCCGCACTTTCGATATCGGCGGCGACAAGCCGGTGCCGTATCTGCCGCTGCCGCCGGAGGAAAACCCGGCGCTCGGATTGCGCGGCGTGCGCGCCGGTCTTTGGCGCAGCGATCTGTTGAAGACACAACTTGCCGCCATTCTGCGCGTGACCGCGCCGGTGCGCATCATGCTGCCGATGATCGCATCGGCTGCGGAGTTGCGCGCGGTCCGCGCCATGCTCGACGAACTGCGCAAGGAACGCGGCGTTACCGCGCAACCCAAGCTCGGCATCATGGTGGAAACGCCGGCATCGGCGGTGCTGGCCGCGCAACTGGCGCGCGAGGCGGACTTCTTCTCCATAGGCACCAACGATCTCACGCAATACGCGCTCGCGATGGACCGCACCAATGCGCAACTCGCGCCGCAGGTGGACGCGTTTCATCCGGCCGTCCTGTCTCTGATTGCGCAAGCCGCGCAGGGCGGCGCGGCGCAGCAGCGGGCTATCGGTGTTTGCGGCGGTCTGGCGGGTGACCCGCTTGCGGCGGCGCTGCTCATCGGTCTGGGTGTGCGCGAACTGTCGATGCCCGCCACGTCCATTGCGCGGGTGAAAGAGGCCGTGCGCGGGCTTTCGCTGACGGCTTGCCGCGCCGCCGCGCAGGAAGCATTGCAGCAGGATTCCGCGGAAGCGGTGCGTGCTGTCGCCGCCAAATATCTGCCAAGCGCCTCGTAAGGAGGGCCGCATGAATATCGCCGAGAAACTCCAGCCGCTGGGCCGCGCGCTAATGCTGCCCATCGCGGTGCTGCCGGTGGCTGCGATCCTGCTGCGCCTCGGGCAGCCCGATATCTGGGATGCGCTGCATGCGGGTGCGGCGGTGCACAGCCTGCTGCCATTCATTGCCGCCGCGGGCAACGCGATCTTCAACAATCTCGGTTTGCTGTTCGCCATCGGTGTTGCCGTCGGCCTTGCGCGCGAGAACCATGGCGCGGCGGGGCTTGCCGGCGTCGTGTGCTTTCTCGTCATAACCGAAGGCGCGAAAGCTTTGATCGGCGTTCCGGCGTCGGCGCTCGCCGGTGTGCCTGTGAGCGCGCAGGCTCTGGCCTCCGATGCCTACAAGGCCGCCGCTATCGCGAAGGTGAGCGTGCCGGTCGGCATCATCTCCGGGCTCGTGTCGGGCTGGCTCTACAATCGCTACAGCAACATCAAATTGCCGGACTATCTCGCGTTCTTCGGCGGCCGCCGTTTCGTGCCCATCGCCAGTGGCGCCGCGGGGGTGATCATCGCCGCTGCACTGGGCTTCGGGTACCAATCGATCTCCAACGGCATGGATACGCTTAGCGCCGCCGTGGTTGGCGCGGGGGATTGGGGTCTCTTTATATATGGCGTGCTGAACCGGCTGCTGATCGTCACCGGCCTGCACCACATCATCAACAATCTCGCCTGGTTCATCGTGGGCGACTACCACGGCACCACCGGCGATCTGCATCGCTTCTTCGCGGGCGATCCGAACGCCGGAAAATTCATGAGTGGCTTTTTCCCGGTGATGATGTTCGGGCTGCCCGCCGCGTGCCTGGCGATGTATCACGCCGCGGCGCCGGAGCGCCGGGCGGAGATCGGTGGTTTGCTCTTGTCGATGGCGCTCACGGCGTTCCTCACCGGGGTGACTGAGCCGATCGAATTCAGCTTCATGTTCCTGGCGCCCGTGTTGTACGCGATCCACGCCGTGCTCACCGGAACGGCGATGGCGCTGATGGATATTCTCGGCATCCGCTTAGGCTTCGGCTTCTCCGCCGGTTTGTTCGACTATCTCATCAACTTCGGAAAGGCGACGAAGCCGCTGTGGCTTCTGCCCATCGGCGCGATTTATTTCGCCCTCTACTACGGCCTTTTCAGTTTCGCGATCCGCGTGTTCAACCTGAAAACACCGGGCCGTGAAGACCAAAGCGAAGCCATCATCGATGCCATTGCCGCCGAAACCTCGCGCGGTCACGCGTATGTGGAGGCGCTGGGCGGTGCGGACAATCTCGTGAGCGTCGACGCCTGCACCACGCGCTTGCGCCTGATCCTTGCGGACGGAAGCGCGATAGACGAGCGTGCACTGAAAGCGCTTGGCGCGCGCGGCATCGTGCGGCCCTCGGCGAATGCCTTGCAGGTTGTTCTCGGTCCCGTG
>JBQCJO010000163.1:0-4011 GCA_051952735.1 Rhizomicrobium sp. | reverse complement strand
AGCCAGGGCGAATCCGGCAAGACGGATGACGGCAACTTCCCGCAGCAACGCGCGCGCGATTACGAAGCGGTGTTCGCGGCGTTGAAACTGAAGAATGTCATTCTCGTCGGCTGGTCGCAGGGCGTGCAGGATGTGACATCTTATGTGGCCGAGTTTGGTACTACGCGTCTTGCCGGCGTCGTTCTGGTCGATGCCGCAGTGTCGAAGGGCGCGGCCTCCGTCTCATCCAATCCGAAATTCGTGCAAAGTGTTCTCGGCAATATGGATATCTATGCCAAGCACAAGCGCGATTATCTGGAAGGCATGATGCACGCGATCTTCTCGCAGCCGATGCCGGACGCGGATTTCAAGGCGCTGGTCGACACGGGCATGAAAACGCCGACCAACACCGGCATCGCGGAATTGAACGCGGACATGCTGGGCGCGGACCTGACGCCCGCGCTGAAGAAATTCGACAAGCCGACACTCATCGTCGCGTCTTCTGCGTCGTTCGAACTTGTGGGGCAGAAAGCCGAAGTCTCAGCGTTGCCGCACGGTTCTTTCACGCAGATCGATCACGCGGCGCACGGCGTGTTCGTCGATCAGCCGGATGCGTTCAACCGCATCCTCGCGGGCTTTATCAAAAAGATTTAAGCGGCTTTCTTCGGGCTGTCCTTCAACATGCCGAGCCGCATCAGGCTTTCTGCCGTCGCCACGATGGATTCTTCGTTGGAGCGCGGCGACCAGCCGAGCAGGCGCTTGGCTTTCGCATTGGTCGCATTCTTCGTGACGCCCAACTCCGACGAGATCAGCTTCACCGACGGATCGAACAAGCCGACGATGCGCACCAGCCAATCGGGCAAACGCCGTGTCGGCACACGTCGCGCCGCCGCGCCCATGCGCTCCTTCAGCATCTTGGCGATATCGGACATCGCCACGAAATCGCCCGCCACGGCGAGGAAGCGTTCGCCTTTCGCGGCAGGATTGGTCATCGCCAGCAGATGCAGATCGGCGACATCGCGCACATCGACCAGGCCGAAATTCAAATTCGGCATGCCGGGCACTTCGCCGTTCATCAGCCGCTGCACAATCAGAATGGACGTCGACGTATCCGGCCCGAGCGCCGGACCGAAAATGCCGACGGGGTTCACCACCGCAAGCTCCATCGCGCCGCCTTCGCGCTTGATGAAATCCCATGCCGCGCGCTCCGCCAGCGTTTTGGATTTCGCGTAAGGCGTCGTGTGCGAGTCGTTCGGATCGGTCCAATCGTTCTCGTCGAACGGGCGGTTCAGTTGCGGATGGCCGTAACCGATCGCAGCGAAGGAAGAGGTGAGCACCACGCGCTTCACGCCGGCATCACGCGCGGCGCGCAGCACGCGCAACGCGCCTTCGCGCGCGGGAATGATCAGATCGTCTTCATGTTTCGGCGGGCCGGGCGGGAAGGGCGAGGCGACGTGCAGCACATATTCGCAATCCGTCACCGCCTCTTTCCATTCGGCATCGCTGTTCAGGTCGGCTGCGAAAAAACTTACTCGCTCACCCGGTTCCACGCCGCCTTCGCGCAGCATGTTGCGCACTTCTTCCTCGCGCTTGAGGTTGCGGATGGTGGTGCGGACGGTGTGCCCCGCCTTCAGCAGCGCGATGATGCAATGCGCGCCGACAAAGCCCGATCCACCAGTGACAAGAACTGTGGCCATGCAAATCCCCGATGCTGTTCTGCAGGCATCGTAGGCCGATCGCGCACCAAACAAAAAGGCCCGGCTTTGCGGCCGGGCCTCAAGTTGCTTTGGGAAGTTCAGGCTTGCGCGGCCAGCCAGGAATCCGCGGCATCGACAAGTTCCTGCGCGCGCTCGTAGGCAACAGGGCGCGGAATGTTCAGCCGCTTACGCGCGGCCTCCAGCGGCTCGGCGAACAGCGCATCGACGTCTTCGCGATGCAGCCAGTGTGCGTTGCGGCCATTGCGATAGCCTTCCCACACCGCGCGCCACACCGAAGCGCGATGCGGCTCGCGCAGGCTCTTGAGCGAACCCATCACCGCGATGAAGGCCCAGCCCAATCCTTTGTTCTGCGCATAGGAGAAGGCGACGAGGCACAGCTCGCCCAGCGGGTCATCCGCGCGATAGCCGGTAAGGGTGTGCCAGATATCGTGCACGTCGCGCTCGCGCCGGCCCATCCACGAATGCGGATGCTCTTCCTCGCGGTCTTCGCGCACTTCCAAGTTGATGGCTTCGAGGCCGTCGGCGGAGAAACCCGTGCGCTCCAGGAAGGCGCGATAGGCCGCGCCCACCGTGCCCGGCGCGAATTGCGAAAGCCATTCGCGGTTGGTGAGCTTGGCCACCAGCTCTTCACGCTTATAGGCGATGCGCCCGCCTTCGGGCGTGCCGAGCAGCTTGTGATAGTTGCGCGCCGAGGTGCCGCCGTTTAGCGCCTTCATCACGCGAAACACCTGCACGGTGTCCTTCGGATCGGAGAGCAGCAGCCGCATGGCGCGAAACGCTTCGCCCCAGTTTTTCCGGTCGTCATTCGCGAGGGTCGCTGCGGCCATAGTCAAACTCCAATCTGATAATCTTGATTGTCAGATTGTCAGATGGCAGTCTGTTGTCAAGGGCAGGCCCATGACAAAAGCGAAATCTCCCGAAAAACGCCGCTATTCCGGCCAAAGTTTCGAGGACCGGCAAGCCGAGCGCCGGGAGAAGCTGATCCACGCCGCCGTGCAGGTGGCGGGCCGGGTGGGGCTGGACGGCGCGTCGGTGGCGGCGATCTGTGCCGAGGCGGGGCTGACGGCGCGTTATTTCTACGAGTCCTTCCCCACGCGCGAAGCGATATTTGTGGAAGCTTATCGCGCCGTGCAGAACGAGCTGCTCACGCGCATCAGCGGCAAAGCGCCGGGAGATGCGAAGCGCGCGCTCACCGGCTTCTTCAACGCAATCCGCGAGCGGCAGGATCTGGCGCGCGTCTTCCTCATCGATCTGGACGACCATGGCGGCGCGATGCGCATGGCCAGCTTCGAAGGCGCCAACAAGTTGAGCAAGGCGTTCGGTCTGAAGGCGACGCATCCCTTGATGGTGGCGGGCATCATCGGCGGGCTGGTGGACATCGCCAAACGCTGGATCGAAAGCGACTTCGCCGAGCCGGTGGAAAAAGTGGTCGACATCGCGCTGCCGTTCACGCGGCTGAAGTGATCTTCAAATAGCCGTTTTGCTATCCGCAACTTAACTTGTCATGGCCCGCAAAAGCGGGCCACCCAGGTGACGCCGCTTCTTCCTCCGCAGATGAAGCGCACCATCTGGGTGGCCCCCTCTCCGGTGGGCCATGACAAATTTGTGTTGTATGAAGCCGCGCGCTGAAAATCGGGACAGGCAAACGTGATCGTCATCGAATTCATCATCTTCGTCGTGTCGTCGGGGGTGTTTTATCGCCAGAGCTTCCATCATCGGATTTGGGCAGTGATCATCGCGGGCGCCGTCGCCACCGGATCGTCGCTGCTGTTCTTCTACGACCTCTACGAAAAGCTGGAGGCAAAGCCGCAGGCGCCGGTCGTCAAGCTCGTGAAGGTGAACGTGCCGGTGGTGCAGCACGTCTCGCGCCCGCCCGCGCTATCCAAGCCGCAGGATTGCCGCGACCACTATCCCTTCTTCGCGCGCGTGCTGGGGCAGGAAGGCACCACCGAACTCGCCTACACGGTTCTGGCCGCCGGCACGGTGTGCGGCGTGAAAGTCACAAAATCCAGCGACTCCGACCGTCTCGACAACGCAGCCGTAGAATGCGTCAGCCAATGGCACTACCGCCCCGCAATCAAGGATGACCAGACAGTCGATGCGCCGATGACGGTGAAGGTGGACTGGAAGCTCGATGACGGCGATGCCGACAAGTCCGTCGACGCGAACAAAAAAGCCGAAACCGCCGGCCCGTAAGGACGATTGAGAACCTGACCGGCGGTGCAATGTCGTCGGGACTGCGCGGCGCTTTTCCTACTTCGGCGCGCCGCCCTGGGAACGCACAACGACCCATTTGCCATCGCGCTTTTCCAGA
>JBQCJO010000162.1:0-11701 GCA_051952735.1 Rhizomicrobium sp. | reverse complement strand
AATTCGCAATGGCCGCGCTGCGCACGGTCATGATGCGATTCAGTTCGGCAGTCGGAGCGGCGCCATCATCCCAAAGCGACGCCCAGCGCTGTGCGGTATCGGGCGAACGCGCGTTGGCGTCTTCGACATAGCGTAAGCCGGCGGCGACATCGGCACGCGCCATCGCATCGGCAGTCGCCTCATCCTGCGCGCCGTAAAGCCAATCGACGGTCGCCATGTCCCATTTGCCGACGCCGACGCCATACGCATCGGAAAGATCCGGCTTGCCGTTCACCAGCCCGATGCGCGGCGCGGGATAATCCATCACCGAGGCGCGGTCCTGCGTGCTGGCAGCGAAGTTGTGCGCGAAGCCGAGCGTGTGGCCAACCTCATGCGCGCCGAGCTGGCGCAAGCGCGCGAGCGCGGCCTGCACCGGATCGTTCGGACCGCCGCTGTTGAGCTTGTCCGCGCCGACGAGGCCTTCGAAGATCTGGATGTCCTGCCGCGCGCGCAGCGAGCCGAGCACGACCATGCCCTTGATGACTTCGCCGGTGCGCGGATCGACGATCTCCTGTCCGTAAGACCAGCCGCGCGTGGCGCGATCGTCCCAGTTGACGATGTTGTAGCGCACATCCATCGGATCGACGCCGGCAGGAAGCGTCTTGACTTCGAAGGCGTCGATATAGCCGGCGGCCTCAAAGGCTTTCTTCCACCAGCTCACGCCATCGATAAGCGCGTCGCGGATCGGCTGCGGGGCACGGTTGTCGATGTAATAGACGATGGGCTTCTTCACCCGCGACGGCGCGGCGCCGGGATTGATCTTCTCGAGGCGGAAGCGGTTGGCGTAGTCGCGCACGACGTCCTGACCGAGAGGCGCCGCGAAGTCCACCACCTGCGTGGAGAACCCGCCGATACGCGGATCGAACACGCGCGGCACGAAGCCGGGCGCGGGCAGTTTCACGAAGCTGGCATGGATGGTGAAGCTGACCTGATGCGGATCGGGCGCGATATTCTCGACCTCATCGCCGGGTTCGTCGGAGGTGTAGGTCTGGACCGCGTCCACTTCGATATTTTCGGGGAACACTTTCACCGATTCCGGAACGGCGGCGCTCAGCTTGTCGTCGCGCTTGAAACCCTTTCCCGCGCCCTGCGCTTCGCCGCCCGTGCCGAAGGTGTCGCCGCTCTGATTGAGCGCGGCTGCGATGCCGAGGTCCTGCGTGACGAGGAAGCTCGAAATATCGACCGTGAAACCGCCGCCCGGAAGCGACGACGCAATGTCGCCCATCCAGACGGTGGAAACGGCGAAGTCACCGCTGCCGCGCGGGTCGGAAGGATCGGCGCCGTTGGCGCGGAAGCGCGGGTTCTCGAACTGGATGGCGACTTTCTTGCCGATGCGCCGGAACGCGATGATCTGCGTGGTGCCGACGCGGCCACGATCAAGAAAGGTGGGCGCAGCGCCGAGGCCGGTGCGCAGCGACGTCGTGTAGAGGAAGCGGGCGGATACGCCGTCTTCTCCAGGCTTCGGCAGGGTGAACAGGATTTGCCCGCGCTGCCGATCCGCGTGAACCGGAAGGAGCGCCGCCGATGTGTGGCCGGTGTGATGCGGCGCGGCGAGCGCAGAGGTGGAGAGAAGAAGTCCGAGTGCTAGCGCTGAAAAATATCGCATCTGTCCCCCATGTCGCGCCAATCATGGGTGACGATTCCGGGAGCCGCAAGTTGCGCGCTTAGGACGCAGCAGGTGAAATCGTGTCAAAGTGTAATGGCGCGCTGGAAGGCCGGGCGGGCACGAAGGCGGCTGTAATAAGCTTCCGTGTTGGGCTTGAACCCCGCACGCAGATCAAGCGTCTCGGCGAGATATAGCGCGTATCCCACGGCGATATCCGCGATGGTGAAGCGGCCGGCGCAGAGATATTCGCGCATGGCGGTTGCCTGCTCGACGCTGCGCAGACGCGCGAAGAACCACTGGGTGTAATCGTCCACCGCCTGCTTCAGACGGCGCTCTTCGGGCTCGAGTTGCGAATAGCGCAGCACAATGGTCTGGGGGAAGGTGAGCGTCGCATCGCTGCGATGCAGCCAGTTGAGATACGCGCCGTAATCGTTGTCGGTTGGCGCCACAGCGAGATCGGTCGGGCCGTAACGATCGACGAGATACTGGCAGATGCCGGCTGACTCCGTCATCGTCACATCGCCATCCACCAGCGTTGGCACGGTGCCGAGCGGATTGATGTTCAGATAGCCCTCGCGGAAGACGCGCGGCGGAAAGCGCATCGACTCCAGTTCGTAAGGGATGCCCATTTCCTCGAGCGTCCAGAGCGGACGCACCGAGCGCGCGCCTTTGCAGTGATAGAGCTTGAGCGTCATGCGCGGCCTCAGCGATAGGGAAATTTCGGCGTGCGCTTTTCCATGAAAGCGGTTCGTCCTTCGCGGAAATCGGCTTGACCGGCAGCGTCGCTCACTTCACGGCCTTCTTTCGCGCCGGCAAGGATGAGACGAACCATCTCTTTCGCGCCGCGGATCGACCATTGGGAGTTGTTCGCGAGGAGCGCGCATTTCGCGGCAACGGCTTTCTCCAGCGCATCGGGCGCATGAATCTCGTCCACCAATCCGATGGCGTGTGCTTCGGTGGCGTCCATGATGCGGCCGGTGAAGAGAATGTCCTTGGCTTTCGAGGGACCGACCGCATCTACAAGGCGCTTGGTATCGCCGAAACTGTAAACGATGCCGAGCCTGGCCGGCGTGATGCCGCATTTTGCGGTCGCGGACGCCAGGCGCAGATCGCAGGCGAGCGCGATGGCCATGCCGCCGCCGATGCAGGAGCCTTCGATCATGGCGATGGCGGGCTTGGCGGCATCGGTGATGGCACGCGCCCCGGCTTCCACGGCGCTGCGATACTGTGCGCCCCGTTCGCGCGACGCGTAGACCGTGTCGAATTCGGAGATGTCGGCGCCGGCGGCGAAGTGGCCGCCCGCGCCGCGAATGACGATGATCTTCGCGTCGGGCATGGCATCGGCGCGTTTGACCGCTTCCGCCAGGCCCAGCCACATCGCCTCGTTCAGCGCGTTGCGCTTGTCGGGACGGTTGAGGGTGATTGTCGCTACGTCATTGGCGCAGGCGAACTGGATCGGCGTTTCGGCGGTCATGGCGAGTCCCGGAAAATCGTGTCGCCATGCTATGAGGCGTGGCTGTTGATGGGCAACCCGCACGGGAGATCCGCGTGAAACTCGAAGGCATCAAGGTTCTGGACCTTTCGCAATTCCTGCCGGGGCCGCACCTGACCATGACAATGGCCGATCACGGCGCCAGCGTGATCATGGTCGAGCCGAAGAACGGCGTGGGCGAACCCGTGCGCGCGATGGGTGCGCGCGCCGCGGACGGCACGTCGGTCTGGTTTCGCAACGTCGCGCGCGGCAAGCGCAGCATCGCGCTCGATCTGAAGGACGCGGGCGACAAGGCAACTTTCCTGAAGCTCGCGGAAGAGGCTGACGTGATCGTGGAGGCGTTCCGTCCCGGCGTGGTGAAGCGGCTGGGCGTTGATTACGACGCAGTTGCCGCGCGCAATCCGCGCATCGTCTATTGCTCGATCAGCGCGTTCGGCCAGCAGGGGCCGTGGCGCGACAAGCCTTCGCACGATCTCGGCGTGCAGGCATTGGCGGGAACGCTGGATCTGTCGCGCGGCTTTTCCGACAACAAGCCGAACATGCCAAACCTTGTCGCCGCCGATATGGCGTCGTCGCTGACGGCGCTGTCGGCGATCCTGATGGCGCTGCTGGCGCGCGAGAGGACGGGGAAGGGCGATTACATCGACATCGCGATGTATGACAGCCTGCTGGCGTGGACGCCCAACATCACGGGCACGGTTTTCGCCGAAGGCCGCGCGCCGGTGCCGCACGCGATGCGCAACTATGGCGGTCAGGCGATGAACCGCATCTATGAAACGAAAGACGGGCAATACATCGTGCTCGCGGGTTCAGAAGCGAAGTTCAGCGAGAATCTGCTCCGCGCGTTGGGCCGTCTCGATTTCCTCGATATCGCCAAAGGCGAGCCCGGACCGGCTCAGGCGCCGCTGATCGTATTCTTCACCGAAACGTTCAAACAGAAGACGCGTGCCGAATGGGAGGCGTTTCTGGAGCCCATCGATCTTTGCTGGGTTCCGGTGCGCACGCTCAAGGATGGATTTGGCGACGCCAATGCGCGCGAGCGCGGCATGTTGCTGACCGATGCGCAGGCCAACAGCCATATCGGCCCGGCTATCAAGTTTCGCGCCGAACCTGCAAAGCCCAGCCTGCGTCTGCCTGGGTATGGCGAGGACACGGCGCATCTGGCGCGCGAAGGCTTCGGCACGAAACGCTAGTCTATCGTGCCGTGCTCGTGCCGGATTCGCCGCGCGCGGCGCGGTCCAGCGCGCGAACCGGCTGATCCCGCGTGTCCATGCCATGCGCCGGAGCGCTCTGCTGGATCGTCTCGTTGCGGCGGCGGGGCAGAGCTTCCGGATGCTCGGCCTGCAGGAAGGACAACATCTTCTCGCGCACCTCGCAGCGCAGATCCCAGACCTTCGAAGCATCGCGCGCGGTCATCAAGGCCCGCACCTCGATCGTGTATTCGGTCGTGTCGCTGACCTGCAGATTCACGACATTGGCGTCCCAAAGCTTCGACGCCTTCACGATCTCTTCGAGCTTTGCGCGCAGGGCCGGGATCGGCGTGCGATGATCGAGATGAAAATAGACACTGCCGATCAGCGTCGCCGATGTGCGTGTCCAGTTCTGGAAAGGATTTTCGAGGAAGTAGCCCAGCGGCACGACCATGCGCCGCCAGTCCCAAAGCCGGATAACGACGTAGGTTGATGTGAACTCCTCGATCCAGCCGAATTCGCCCTGGACGATCACCACGTCGTCGATGCGGATCGGTTGGGTGATGGCAAGCTGGACGCCGGCGATGAGATTGCCGAGAAGCGGCTTGGCCGCGAGGCCGAGCGCGATGCCGGCGACACCGGCGGAGGCGAAGATGCTGACGCCATATTCGCGCACGGCATCGAAGGTCATCAACGCAAAGCCGAGCGTGAGAAACCCGATCACGACGCTGGCCGTGCGCTTGAGCACGCGCATCTGCGTGACGGCCTTGCGGGCGAGCAGATTGTCGTCGGTATCGATGCGGAAGCGGCTCATATACCGGTCTGCCGCCAGATTGCTCGCAACGATGGCGATCCAGCCCAGCAGGATCACGAAAGATGCGATCAAGATGCGATGCAGCGTCAACGAGGTGTTGGTACCGAACGGCAGCGCCGGAACGACGATGGTGACCGCAAACAGGATAACGGCGAACCGCAGGAGCGATTCCGCGCGCTGCATCAGTGCATACAGGATTGGATGACCGCCCCGCAGGACACGGCGCACCACGGCACGCGCCAACTGGAAAACCGCCAGTGCGAACAGGGCCGTGACGACAAGGATGGCTATTCCGATCAGCCAGCCTGGAAGGTAAGCAGCAAGCTTATCGAGATGAGGGAGGTTCATTCGTCACCTTTCACCCCCTTCGCTTTTTTCGGCGGACAATGCGCGCAAGAATGTCTGGCAATAGGACGCGGCCGTGAGCCGCAGCACGTTCTCGAACAAACGCGCGTGACGCAGCCTGCGTTCCTGCAGCGGCATGGTGAGCGCAATGTGCATTGCTTCGGCGATCTCGTCCGGATCGTTCGGGTTCACAATCAGTGCGTCCTGGAAATAGCTGGCGGCACCGGCAAAGCGCGAAAGAACAAGCACGCCGGGGTCTTCCGGATTCTGCGCGGCAACATATTCGTGGGCCACCAGGTTCATTCCATCCCGCAGCGGCGTCACAAGGCCCACACGCGAGATGCGATGAAACCCCGCCAAGGTTGCACGGGAGACGCCCTGACTCATATAGCGCAGCGGCACCCAATCGAACGTGCCATGGCGGCCGTTGATGTCTCCCGCCATGCGGCTGAGCAGAGGACGCAGCGACGCATATTCGTTCACGTCCTCGCGCGACGGCACGGCGACCTGCAGATAGCTGACGTGCTGGCTATGCTCGGGAAAACGCGTCAACAGCCTGTTGAACGCTTCGAACCGATTGGGAAGGCCTTTCGAATAATCGAGGCGGTCCACGCCGATCATCAGATGGCGTCCGGCAAGACTGTCCATGAGCCTTTTGTTGTTCTTGCCCGTCGCCGCGCGGATCGCCTGGCGGGAGAACGCCAAGCCGTCGATGCCGACTGGCGCCACGATCGTCCGCACCGGCCGTCCCGGCACTACGATCACGCCGTCTTCGGTTATGTCGTGGCCAAGCGACTGACGCACGGTGTCGAGAAAGTCGTTTCGATGCTCCTCGGTCTGGAAACCGACGACATCGTATTCGCACAGATCGCGCAACAGCAGGTCGCCTTGCGGCAACGCGCTGTAGACGCTGTGCGGCACGAACGGGATGTGGAGATAGAAGCCGATGCGGCTGCGGATTCCCATCCGGCGCAACATGCCGCCGAGCGGAATCAGGTGATAATCGTGCACCCAGATGAGATCGTCGGAGCGCAACAGGGGAATGAGCGTATCGGCATAGAGTTTGTTGACCGCACGATAACCTTCGAGATCTTCGCGGCGGAATTCGAGAAGCCCGAGCCGGAAATGCAGCAGCGGCCATAGCGTGCTGTTGGCGAAACCCACATAGAATTTCTGATACTCGTCTTCCGAAAGATCTATCGTCGCGTATTCGACGCTGTTGTCCTGCACGATCTGGAGCTGTCCGCCTTCGGGTGTCGTGTTGCCGCTCCAGCCGAACCACAGTCCGACGGAATCCATCACGTCCTGCAGAACGATGGCGAGACCGCCGGCGCGTTGTCCCTGGCCGGGCAGCGGCACGCGATTGGATACGACTACGAGGCGTGCCATAGCCCCTGTTCCCACGTGCGGCTCAGCCGGTAAGCGGAGAGGATGAGGCCCACCAGCGAATAGGCTTGCGGGAAATTGCCCCACAGGTCGCCGGTCTGCGGATGCATATCCTCGGAAAGAAGACCGTCGTCTTTGCTATGCTACAGCAGGTTCTCGTAAAGCGCGCGGGCTTCGTCGACACGGCCCACCGATGCAAGCGAGTCGATGTACCAGAATGTGCAGATGATGAAGGACGTTTCAGGTAGGCCGAAATCGTCCGGCTCGTCATAGCGCAGCAGGAAGCCGTTGCGCAGCAGCCGCTTCTCGATAACCGCGAGCGTTTTGAGGAAGCGTTCGTCTTTCGCCGCGATCAATCCCAATTGCGGCAGGAGCAGCGACGAGGCATCCACGATATCTTCGCCGAATGCGCCCGAAATCCAGCCGTCCTTGGTGATGGACTTTTCCAGAATGATATCGCGCAGCTTGGAAGCTTTTGCTTTCCAATCCGCGGCTTCCTTGTCCTCGCCGACGCGCTGCGCGATCAGTCCCATGCGATGCGCGGCGGCCCAGCACATCGCGACGGAGTAGGTGTGCACGCGGGTCCGCCCGCGGAATTCCCAAACGCCGGAATCCGGCTCCAGCGCGGCAGCCAGAGCGGCTTCTCCGACAGGCTTGAGGCGTTTGTAGAGATCGAGACCGCCGGTGAGGTTCACGCGCTCGTCCCAGAAAAGCTGCGCGGCAGAGAGGATGACGGAGCCGAAAACATCGGTTTGCTTCTGTGTCGCCGCGGCATTGCCGATGCGAACGGGCCCCATCCCGCGGAATCCGGCGAGGGCCGTCGCGTTGTTTTCCGTCAGATCGGTGCTGGTGGCGATGGGATAGAGCGGGTTGAGATCGGCCTTTTCGCTGAGAACGGTGTTCACCAGGAAGCGGACGAAATGCTCCATGGTGCGCGTGACACCCATTTGATTGAGCGCGTTCACGGTGAAATAGGCGTCGCGCAGCCAGCAATAGCGATAGTCCCAGTTGCGGGCGGTGTTCGGCGCTTCCGGAATCGACGTCGTCATCGCGGCGACGATGGCGCCGGTTTCCTCATAACTGCAGAGCTTGAGCGTGATCGCGGCGCGGATGACCGCCTTCTGCCACTCGAAGGGGATCGCAAGCTTGCGCGACCAGTCGAGCCAGTAGTTGGTGGTTTCGTTGAGGAAGTGCTTGGCCAGGCTGTCCGGATTCTGGGAAAGGCTCTCGTCGGTGCCGATGAACAGATTGACCGGCTTGTCGACGAGAAATGCGGCCTCGTCCTGAATGAACGTGGGGCCGAGGTCGGAGGTCACGCGCAATACGCGATCGTCGCCGATGAAGCGGATGTGATTGCTGCCGATGCTCATGCGCGGCTTGGTCTTGCCGTAATCGAAGGTCGGACGGATGCGGACCTTGATGCGCGGCTGTCCGGTGATCGGCTCGATGCGGCGCACGATGCTCGGGGGACGGAAATTGCGCTCGAACAGCAGGAAGCGCGGCGCGAAATCCAGCACGCGCAATGTTTCGCCGGCCTTGGTCTCGTAGATGGTTTCGAGGATGGCGGTGTTGCGGAGATAGGACTGGTGCGTCGTCGAAAGATTTTCGACGAGAATGTCCATAAAGCCGGTTTCGGGATTGTCGCCGTTCACCAGTGCGTTGAACACCGGATCGCCGTCCAGCCGGGGAAAGCAGAACCATTTGTGGACGCCCTTGGCGTCGACAAGGCTCGACACCGCGCAATTTCCGATAGGCGAAAGATCGAGTTGGGCCATGTTCAGTCCGCCATGTCGCGAAAACGCTCAAGCCATGCGCGCACGGCGGCGGGCTGGCCGCCGAAGGCTACGCCCACATCGAGCGGGATGCCGCCTTTTTCTTCCACGGCCTGAAAACCGTCATGATCCGTCACGTCGTCGCCGACAAAAACAGGCACGCGGCCCTTGAACGGCGCATGCGTCATCAAGCTGCGCACCACGACGGCCTTGGTCAGGGCGCGATTGCGAATCTCGAATGCCATGCGCGCGGGCAACACTTCGAACGATTTGTCGTCCTGCGCCGCCAGTTGCGTCACCAGTTCCTTCACGTCCTTTTCGTGTTCCGGCGCGGAGCGATAATGGACAGCCACGCAATGCGGCTTGTCCTCCACGACAATGCCGGGCCATTGCCTGGCGGCGTTGTGCAGCAGTGTTCGCCAGTCGGCGGGGACGGCGAGCGTTGCGCTTGCGGATTCCATGTTGCCGTCCGGCATGCGGAGCGATGCGCCATGTCCGGCGCCGCCGGGCAGATGCAAAGGCGCAAACAGTTTGTCGATCTGCGCGAAGGGGCGCCCGCTCACGACGGCAAGTGCGCCTCCGAGCCAAGCGCTCGCCTGCGCCAGCGTGTGGACGAGAGTCTTGGGCACATGCACCTGTTCCGGCGAGGGCGCGATATCGAGCAGCGTGCCGTCGATATCGAGAAAGAGTGCCCAGCGGGGATCCGGTGCAGGCGCGCGCACCGTTGAGATTTCTGGCTTCAAAAACGCCATGCCCTGCATGACCATGCCATAGGCATGCCGTCAACCCTTGATATTGCACTCTCAATACGGCAACCGGCGCGGAGAAGTTCCACTCTGTCGTGTGTCTGACAGCAAGGTGAAATCTTCGCGCGGGCGGAACCGATGCCGCGATGAAGCGTTTGCCGTCTCAACGCGTGGCTGCGCGCGCCGCCAGCGCCATCGCGATCAACGACGATCCGCCGAACAACATATCGACTCCCACGATGATGCCGATGGCCCAAGCGGCTGACGCAGGGAGCCCTATGAAGATGATCGCGGCGAGCAGCAGATCGATCACGCCGTTCACCATGAGCCACATCCAGCGTCCGTGCAGCGCGCGGCGATATTCGAGCGACAGCATGATGGTGAGAACGCCATCGGCGAAAAGAAAGCCGGTGAGAACGACGGTCAAGGATAGAACACCGCCCGCAGGCCAGCCGAAGAGAAGGATGCCGGCAACGATCGCAACAAGAGATGAGGGGATCGCCCACCAGAACCCCGGTGCGTGACGGCCTATCACGGTGGTTATGAGGCCGAAGACGCCGCCCAGGAACAGCACCCATCCAAACAGGATCGCGACGGCGATACTGGCCAAGGGCGGAAGGATGAGCGCGATGATGCCAAGAACGGCAAGAACCACACCTTCGAACAGGAACAATCGCCAATGGGCTTCGAATGTGTGCTCGGCTTTCACAGGCAATCCGGCGTCGGACATGAGGGCCTCCCGCGACTCCAGCTATGCAAGATCATAGGCGCTGCCCGGTTCCGCGGCGATCCCAAAACGGTGTCACGAATCTGCTAAAGACGGTGCAGGACATTGGGGAGCAGTTGGCGCGCGGAGGGCGCGAGCGGCTGGCCGGGCGTGGACGACATCTATTCCGGCGCGGAAAGCGCCGAAGAGCGTGAGCTGGCCTACGAGAATTTCGTATGGACCAATCTGCGCCGCAATTATGCGGGGCATTTCACGCATGGCACGTTGGGGCTGACAGGCTTTCGCCTCGTCAACGCACCGACATTCGTTCCGGCCTATCTCCATTTGCTCTCGGGATCGGATTTCCTGACCGGCCTGGGGCTGGCGCTGCAGCAGCTCGGCAGCACGATCTCGCCGATCGCCGGCGCGACCGCGATCGAGCATCGCAAATATGTGCTGCCGGTCACGATGGTTCTGGGCACCTTGATGCGCGTGCAAGTGCTGGGGCTGGCGCTCGCCGGATGGCTGTTCAGCGGGCAATCGTTGCTGATCGCCGTGATAGTGTTTCTCTTCCTGCTCGGCTTGTTCTCCGGATGGCAGGGCGTCGCGTTTCAATATCTATTGGCGAAGGTCATTCCCATTGCGCGGCGCGGACGTTTGCAGGGTTGGCGCAATATGGTCGGCGGGCTGATCGCAGCGCTGCTTTCCTATTTCGCCGGCCGCTACTTCATCGGGCACAATGTCTGGGGCAACGGCTATGGCGTGACGTTCCTCACGGCGTTCGTGCTCACGAGTCTCGGCCTCGCCGCCATCCGCATCCTGATGAAAGAGCCTGAGCTGCCGACGCTCAGGCCGCGCATGCGCATGATGGAGCGCTTCCGCGATTTTCCCGCCTTGTTGCGGAATGACAAGGGCTTTCGCGAATTCATGATCGCGCGCACCTTCGCGATTTCCGGGCGCATGGCGGCGCCGTTCTACATCATCTATGCGGCGCACACGGTTTCGATGAGCGGACAGGCCATCGGCTTGTTGTCGTTTGCCTACCTGATCGCCGACACCATGACCAATCTGGCGTGGGGCCATCTGGCGGATCGCTCGGGTTTTCGGTCGTCGTTTGTCGGAGCGCTCGCCATCTGGATCGCGGCCATCGTGATGCTGATGGGTGTGCATACCTTGCCGCTGTTTTTCGTTGCCTTCTTCGGACTGGGCGCGGCGAATTCGGGTTATCAGATGAGCGCGCAGAACATTGTGTTCGAGTTCGGGCATCGCGACGACATGGCAATGCGGCTGGCGCTTTCCAACTCCGCCGAGAGCGCGATGGCGGCATTGGGGCCGCTGGTCGGCGGAATCCTCGCGGCCGTCTTTGGATATATGGCGGTATTCAGCGTGGCCGCCGTGTTCCTGCTGATCGCACTGATACTGATGCTCACGCGCGTGGAAGAACCGCGCAATCGCAAACCGGCCAGCTAGGCGAGCAGGTCGTGCGCTTCCGGATGGCGGCGAAACCAGGCGACGGCATAGGAGCAGGTCGGCCGGATTCTGTAATTCTTCTCGCGCGCCATGGCGACGACGCCGTCCATCAACCGGCTTGCCGTGCCTTTGCCG
>JBQCJO010000161.1:0-3048 GCA_051952735.1 Rhizomicrobium sp. | reverse complement strand
CCCGCGCCATCCGCGGTGCACCGCTGGACCGTGCGCTCACCGATTGCACGGCGCTGCTGAACGAATATGACGACGATTACGACACCATGCTGTGGCGGTGCGTCGTGCTCTACAAGATGAAGCGGTTCGACGAAGCCGTTTCGCAATGCACCACGCTCCTGAAAACGCATCCGCGCAATGCCGACGCGCTCTACATCCGCGGCCTTTCGCGGCTTGAAAGCGGAAACGCGGACGCCGCGAAGGCGGACATCGCCGCCGCGGAGGACGCGGATTATCGGATCGTGCGAATCTACCGCCTCTATGGCGTCAAGATGGCAAAACGAAAGGCCGGAGAAGATCGATGAAGGCAAATCCTGCATTGGCGATTGCGCTTTTTGTCGGTGTCCTTGCGTTCGCAACGGCGTCCTTTGCGACCGGGCCGTCATTCGGCACTTATGGCAAGGTGGACAAGTGCTTCGGCCGGAACCTCACGCCCGATCAGGTCATCGCCGGTTGCCAGAGCGCCATTCTGGCCGGATTGCTGACGCGAAACGAAGCGACTTCCGCCTATCAGAACATGGGCGTCGCCTATATGAAAAAGGATGACTACACGCAGGCTCTCAAGGCGTTCGACTATGCCATCAAATGGACGCCTAGCTTGTGGCAAGCCTACGCCAATCGCGGCAAGGTTTACGCGCACATGGATCGACTCGACGAGGCGTTCGCGGACTACAACAAGGCGATCGAACTGAAATCGGATGAGCCGGTCCTCTATCTGCGGCGGGGTCTTGCGTACGAGCAGGCGTCACGCAATGCGGATGCGATGACCGATTTCAACAAGGCGCTACAGATCGACAGGAGTTATGCACCGGCGCTCGAAAACCGTGGGGAGCTGAAGCGCCAGATGGGCGACACGGCCGGCGGCAATGCGGATGTCGAAGCAGCAAAGGCATTGGAAACAAAATGATCGGAAGCATGATGCGATCGATGTTCAGGCTTGCCGCTCTCGGTCTTGCCTTCGGCGTCATCTGCAGCGCTGCGCAAGCCCAGTCCATCGACATGGGAAACTGCACCGATGACCAGTCCGTTCCGCCGGAGCGCATCGTTGTCGCCTGCAAGAATTTCATCGGCGACCGGATGATCGAGAACTGGCGCACGGAGTACATCCCGAACGCGATATACTATCGCGGTCTGGCCTATCAGCGGCTCGGCAAGAGCAAGGATGCGCAGGCCGATTTTCTCGAATTGATGCGCCACCTGCCGAGCTTTGCGGGTTCTTGGGTTCATTATGGAGAGATCGCGGAGCAGACGGGCGCTCCGGGCGGGATGATGAAAATCCTGGATATCATGATTGCGTCCAATCAAACCGATCCGGAGATACTGGAGACAGCTTGCTGGGAACGGGGCAAGCGCGGTCAGCAGATGGATGCGGCGCTCGCCGATTGCAATGAATCTTTGCGGCTGAAGCCCAAGGTTGCCGCTACGCTCGATACGCGTGGCTTCGTTTATTTCCGCCGCGCGAATTTTCCCGCCGCCATTGCCGATTGCAACGCGGCGCTGGCGCTGGATCCGAAGCTGGCTTCGTCCTTCTATGTGCGAGGGCTGGCGAAGAAGGCGTCGGGCGACAATGCGGGAAGCGAGGCGGATATCGCATCCGCAAAGGCGCTCGATCCGAAGGTCGCCGATACATATGCCACCTATGGCGTGAGGCCCTAGCGTCTGACGCTTCTCGAAGATTTCCAGAGCGGCGGTCCATCGGGCCGCCGTTTTTGTTTGTGCAGAAAGAAAATCAAAAATGGCATCTCTTGTTCTTGGCATCGCCGGTGAGGCGGTGGGCAATGCACTGCTGGGCAGCGGCATCTCGCTTCTCGGCGGCACGTTGTCGGGCGCGGCCATCGGCGGCGCCATCGGTGCATTCGTCGGCAGCGAGATCGACGCGGCCATCGCGCCGGGCCGGCATGCAAAGCGGCAAGGCCCGCGCCTCGGCGACATCAACATCCAGTCTTCCACCGAAGGCACGCCGATCCCGCGCCTGTTTGGGCGCGTGCGCCTGGCAGGCCAGCTCATCTGGGCAACGAATTTCAAGGAAACCTCCAGCACATCCACCACGCATGCCGGCGGCAAGGGCGGCGGCAGTTCCGTCACCGAAACCAACTACGCCTATTCCATCTCGTTCGCCGTCGGTCTTTGCGCCGGAAAAGCAGCCGGCATTGGCCGCGTGTGGGCGGATGGAGCGCTGCTGGATCTGTCGCCGTTCACCACGCGGTTTTACGCGGGCGATGAAATGCAAAGCGCCGATCCTTTGATCGAAGAGATCGAAGGGGCGGGCAACACGCCCGCCTATCGCGGCCTCTGTTATATCGTGTTCGAGGATCTGCCGCTGGCGCAATTCGGCAACCGGATTCCACAGCTGCAATTCGAGATCATCCGCCCCATCTCCGATGCCAACGCGACGGCGCTGGAGAATATCCTGCCCGGCGTGGCGCTCATTCCCGGCGCGGGCGAGTTCGTCTATGCAACGGATATCGTTAGCGAAGATGACGGGCAGGGCGGCACCTCGGCACAGAATGCGCACAGCGCCGCAAGCGTGGCGGATATCACCGCCTCGCTCGATCAGCTTCAGAATCTCGCGCCGAATATCGAGGCGGTTTCGCTGGTCGTCGGCTGGTTCGGCGGCGATCTGCGCTGCGGCGAATGCGCCGTGCAGCCCGGCGTCGAGAGCGCAACGAAACAGACTTATCCTGAAACCTGGAGCGTCAACGGCGTCTCACGCGCTGGCGCGCATCCGGTAAGCACGATCGACGGCCAGCCGGCTTATGGCGGCACGCCGTCGGACGAGAGCGTTGTGCAAGCCATCGCCGATCTGAATGCGCGCGGCTTGCGCGTGCTGTTCTGCCCGTTCCTGTTCATGGATGTCGCGCAAGGCAACACGCTCACCGATCCGTACACCGGCGAAAGCAGCCAGCCGGCCTATCCCTGGCGTGGCCGCATCACCTGTTCGCCCGCGCCGGGCGTTTCCGGTTCGCCGGACAAGACAGGCGCGGCGGCAACGCAAGTCGCATCGTTCTT
>JBQCJO010000160.1:0-9305 GCA_051952735.1 Rhizomicrobium sp. | reverse complement strand
AGTTGGAATTCAAAGGCTTACGGGAGCGCGTATGGGGCCCAGGCGAGTCGGTCGAGCATCCGGATGGCGGCCTTGTCTGGGTGCGTCCGCCGGAATCTACAGAAATCCCGCTGCTGCACAGGCTCCTCATTGCGGAGATATCCCCCCAGGCCGGTACGCTCGAAACCATGATGCGCGTCTTCGCGCACAACAGCGACAGCTTCTGGCTGATCGAGCATCTTCCACCGGACAGCGAAACCTCGAAGATCGTCGGCTTCTACGCCTTCCTGCCGCTCACGGCGGAAGGCCGCGCGGCGCTGGAAGCGCACACACTCGATACCGCCGATCCACCGCTCTGCGCGCTGGCGCCGTTCGGCGAAGCGCCGGCGGCGGTCTACATATGGGCCATCGTCGCACGCAGACTGACGCGAACACTCGATCGCGCCATCGCGCGTGCGATGGGTTTGCGTTACGCGGGTGCGCCGCTTTACGCGCGCGTCGCGACGATGGAAGGGCTCAAGTCCGGCATTGGCGCGGGCTCGATAGCGGTTTCCGGCGGAACGAACATCGGAATGGGCAGCCTGATAAAGCTGCCACCGCCGAACCGCGGCGGTTCTCCGTCTTGAACACGCCGGCCCCGCTCGTGCGAACGATTGCTGTTTCCACGGCGGAGCAGCTTCAACAGGTTCTCGCGGTGCGCGCGGCCGTGTTCATGTCCGAACAGGATTGCCCGTACGACGAAGAGTTCGACGGCAACGATTACTGCGCCACGCATGTGCTGGCGCTTGCCGACGGCCGGCCGGCGGCCGCCATCCGCATTCGCTACTTTTGCGGTTTCGCGAAGCTGGAGCGGCTTGCGGTGTTGAAACCGTTTCGCGGCACGCCGGTCACGCGCGCGGTGGTCGAAGCCGCCGTCGAGATATGCCGCCGCAAAGGCTACGCCCGGATCTATGGCCATTCGCAGGCCCGTCTCATCGGCTTTTGGGAGAAGCTGGGTTTCCGCTCGCTGGGCCGCAACCGGCAGCTCGTCTTTTCAGATCACGCCTACATCGAAATCGTGCGCGAACTCTCCCCGCATCACGATGCCATCACGATGGACAGCGATCCTTACCTCATCATCCGTCCGGAAGGTGCATGGGACACGCCGGGAATTCTCGAGCAGTCGAGCGCGCGTCCCGTCACCAGCCCGCATTGAGGCGCATCATGACCAAGCCCATCGACATCAAGCGGTTCGCCCATCTGCTCTCGGCCGACAACACGCTGGACGAGATCGAGCGCCGCTTGCGGCAGACCGGCGACCGCCGCACCGCCCGCAAGATCGCGAATGTCCGCGATGTCATCTCCCGGGCCATCGAAGACGAAAAAGAAAGCCTCTGCCAAACCCTTCTCCAATTCCGTTGATCCCCCCTAGCAACTGGCAAAGCCGCGCAATGCGGCTTTGCTCTTTTTTCTTGCCGGGTCCGGAATTAGTCTGCGCGCGCGGATATCAGCCGGGAGGTCCCCATGGCCAATCGCGAACAGCGTAGTAACAAGGAAAAGAAGAAGCCGAAGGCAAACGACAAGGCGAAGGACAACAAGTCTGCGCCGACGCCCTTCGTGCAGCCGGAGCTCGTGCGCAAGCCGCACAAGGGCAAGGACTGGAGTTGACGAAATCGGTCCGGTTTAGCTGCCGCGCGTCACCGGCGCGGGCCGGACGATGAAGCCGCTGATGGCGTAAACGCGCGCGCCGTACTGGCTGGTTTTCGGATCCCAGACCCGGACTTCCGACCAATCGTTGTTCTTGCTGACATCCAGCACCGGCATGTTCAGGTCGATCTCGCCATGGTTCTGCCAGTTGGCGTGATCCACCTTGATCTCGCGCGGCGAGACGATGGCCGTCACCACGGCAACATGGCCGCGGCGGATGCGCTTGCTGCCCGCGAACACCATCACGGAATCGGCCGCCGGCTGCGTGATGCGCTGATAGAGATCGGCGGCGCGGCTCCACCAATGCCTGGCGTCGCCGAAGATCTGCAGGCCCGAACGCAGCCGCGCATAGGGCACGCAGGAAATGTATTTCGCCCAGCGTTCGACCGTCGGCTGGGCCAGGAGCGCGGGGTTCACCGAGGCCACAGGTTTCGGATCGGGAATTTCACCCAGGGCTGCATCGTCCGCGTCGCTGGCGTTTGCAGCCGCGGCGTCCGCCGGCTTGGGTGTGGGTGTGACGGTGTCGCTGTCGGAATGTCCCAATGCGGATTTGAAGAACTCGATGACGCCGGCCTGCGCGGGCGAAGCCGCAAACGGGCTCGCGGCGACAAGGGTGAAGAGCAGGCAGGCGAATGGGAGTTGAATGGCTCGATGCGATCGGGTCACTACAGCTTCCTTGAGGGACAATTTCGGATGAGGGCTTCCCAGCCGGGCAACTCTCGGGTCCGGTTTTTACCAATTTCATCCTTATCCGACAAACACTTAAGTCAAATTCGATTTGGTTCCGCGTTCTCAAAAAGTTCGTTAACGGCCCAGGCTTTCTGCGGGTTTTGGCCATATTGCCGCGCGGCGGCGGCGGACCTTCACCAGAATTCATCCCCACACCATCTTCACCAGCATGATCCAGATCGCGTCGAATAACCCCACAAAGCAGGCGATGATTCGCGGCTTCTTCGAGCGCTGCCCGAACTGCGGGAAGGGCCATCTCTTCCGTTCCTACCTCAAGCAGGTGGATGCCTGTGCCGACTGCGGCGAAGCGTTCGGCCACATCCGCGCCGACGACGGGCCGGCCTGGCTCACCGTCATGGTCACCGGTCACGTCGTCGTTGCCTTGATGATGTCGGTCGAGGCGCTTCTCACCATGCCGCTATGGGCCAGCATCGCAACATTCTGTGCGATCTCCAGCGCGATGGTTCTGGGCCTTCTTCAGCGCGCGAAGGGCATCTTCATCGGATTGATCTGGCAAACCAAAGCCAGCGAAGCGATCAGCGCGCGTGCCGCGCTGTCATCCGCCGACTAGTCTCTTTCCGGCGACGACGCCTGCCATGTGCCGCCGCGCACGAACAGCACCGCGAGCAGCGACAGCACAAACAACACGCCGAGCACGAGCCACGCCTCGTTGAACGAGTCCGTCAGCGCTGTGCGCTGGATCAACGGCTCGACGTAAGCCCGCATCGACGGATCGACCGGCCCCATCGGGACGCCGTGGAAATATTCCGTCGGCAATCCCACTTTTGCTGCCATCGCCGCATCGCCCGCCTGCAACCGGGCGATGATGTGGTTCGCATGTTCCGGCGTGCGCTGCGCCAGGATGGTGTCGATCAGCGCGATGCCGATGGCGCCGCCGAGATTGCGCATGAGATTGAACTGTCCGCTGGCATCGGGCGCGGCTTCCAGATTCCAGCCTTCCATGGCGAGCCGCGTGGTCGGCAGGATGCAGAACATCACCGCCACGCCGCGCAGCACCTGCGGCCAGAACAATCCGTCGAAATCGGTCTGATAGGTCATCTGCCCGTTGATGAGCAGCCCTATGCCGAACAGCCCATAGCCGAACGCGACCAGAATGCGTCCATCCACGCGGCTTTCCAGCAGCGCTGCGATCGGGGCGGCCACGAGCTGCACGGCGCCCGAGACCATGATGATCTCGCCGATCTCGATCGGCGTATGCTCGCGCACGCCGCCCAGGAAAATCGCGAGGATGTAGGTTGAGCCGTAAAGGCCCATGCCGGCCACGAAGCTCAGCGAGCAGCGCACCGCGAAGCTGATGCGCGAGAACCGCCTGAGATCAATGAAGGGATGCGCGCGGCTGAAACAGAAATACATCGCCAGCGCGCCCGACACGACGCAGATCGTGAACAGCGAATAGATATAAAGCCCGGCCCAATGGTGCGGCGGTGCGTCCTTCAGCAGCAATTCCAGCGTGCCAAGGAAAATCGCGGTGAGCACAACGGTCGCGTAATCGATCCTGCGCAGATAACCGACATTCGGCTCTCCCACCGGAATGAAGAAGCCGACCACCGAGCACACCAGAATGCCGGGCACGACGTTGATCAGGAATATCCAGTGCCAGGAATAGGTCTGCGTCAGCCAGCCGCCGACATAGGGCCCGACCGTCGGCGCCACCATCGCGACGACACCGGCCAGCGCGGTGGCGATGATTTCATGTTTCTTCGGCAGGATGGTGAAGACGGACGTGAACACCGCCGGGATCAACATGCCGCCGCAGAAACCCTGCACCACACGCAGCGCGATCAAGGGATCGGCGCCGGTGCACAGCGCACAGGCCGCGCTTGCGAGCGTGAAGCCGCCCGTCGCCGCCACGAACATCCAGCGCAATGACAACGCGCGCGTCAGCATGCCGGTGAGCGGAATGGCGATCACCTCCGCCATCAGATAGGCGGTCTGGATCCAGCTGATCTTGTCGTCGGGAATATGCAGCGCCTGCTGGATATTGGTCAGCGAGCTTGCCACCACCTGAATATCCAGAATGGCCATGAACATGCCGATGCACATGGCGATGTAGCCGACCCAGGTGCGCACCGTGGATGTCATGCACGCCTCTCAGGCGCGAAGGTTCTGAACTTTGGGATCCATAACCCGATGCCAGAGTGGCGGCACGAGCGCGAGCAGGATGCTGCCCGCGTAACCGGCGGGAAGTTCCGGCGCTTCTTCGATGTAGCGCAACGTTTGATATGGGACCGACGGCCGCGTGTGATGGTCGCTGTGGCGGCCCATGTTGAAGATGATGGGATTGGCCAGCACGTTGCTGCTGTTCCAGCTGTGGTGCGGCGCGAAAGGTTCAAGACGTCCGCCTGCATCCCGCTCTCGAATCAATCCGTAATGGGCAACGTAATTGAACATCTCCAGCACGGCGATGGCCACGGCGCTTTCCGCGGCCAAAAACACCAGCCCGCGCGGTCCGGCGAGCCATGCCGCAAGCGCGAAAACCGCCGCGGCGACGGCGATATCGTGATTGATCCGATTGTGCAGCCACGGCAAGGCGCGCTTGCGGCACCGCACCTGCTCGAACCGCCACGCATCGAGGATCTGCGCCGGCACGGTGCGGATCAGGAAGGCATAAAAACTCTCATGCAGCCGCGCCGTCGCGGCATCGCGCTCGGTCGCGGCCCAGCGGTGATGGCCGAAGATGTGCGCCACGCGGAAATGGCGGTAGGCCATGCCGGTGAGCATCAGCGCGCCCCAGAACTGCTCGCGCCGGTCGGTGCTGTGCACCATCTCGTGCGCCGTCAGCATGCCGAAGATGCCGGTCGTCAGCCCGACCGACAGCACCAGCGATGCGATGCCGAGCGCATCCGCTTCTGCAGAAGCGAACGTGGCCCACGCGATCAGCGTGAGCTGCGCGGGAATATAAAGGATCGGCAATAGCCGGTAGCTCACCGGCGCGCGGAGCGCCGCCGGAACCGCGCCGCGCCGCGCGAACATCTCCGAGCCCAGCAGCAGAAACAGAATGAGCGGCAGGATCAGCAGTGGTGCTGCCGGATGCAGCCGGTAGAGCACCGGAATCGCGCCGCTCAGCAGGAACGCGGCCGCATAGCAGATCAATGGACCGACAGCGCGCGCCGGGGATCGAGCGCGCGCTCCTCCTCGCGGATGCGGACGTAGAGAATGACGGCGTTGAGGATGGAAAACACAATCGCGACCCTCCATTCGCCGAACACCAGCGGCAGGATGGCGATCTCGCCCACGACGATCGCATAGTTGGGATGGCGCATGAACTTGTAAGGCCCGCGCTTCACCAAAGGTGCATTGGGCAAGGTGATGATGCGCGTCGTCCAATAGGAACCGAGCGACACCAGCGTCCACACCCGCAAAACTTGCAACGCGATGTAGAGCGCGAGCGGGATGGCGTAGATCGTCGGCGGCGAAGGGATGTCGAGGAAGATCGCGATCAGCCACGCCGTATGGAGGATCACGAGCCACGGATAATGCTCGCGCCCGATCTCCACCGCGCCCTTTGCGATAAGCGCGCGGGTGTTGCGTTCGGCATAGGGCAACTCGGCCAGCCGCTGCAGCGCGACGAAGCCGAGGATCACCCACACCCAGATCATCAGGAAGCCAGTGTCAGGAACGCCGCCGAGAAGCCTGGCCCCAGCGCGGTCATGAGGATGCGCTTGTTCTTCGCGCGCCAGTCCATGCGCTCCAGCACGAACATCACCGTGGCGGCGGACATGTTGCCGTAGTCGCGCAACACTTCGCGGCTTTCCACCAGATCGCCGCGCGGGAGCCCGAACGCATCTTCCAGCGCGTCCAGAACCTTGGCGCCGCCGGGATGGCAGGCGAAGGCATCGATCTGCGATTTCTTGATGTCGTTGCGATGCAGGAATTCGCCAAGCAACTGCGTGAAGTCCGCGGCGACGAGGCTGGGAATGCTCTGCGCGAAGCGGGCCTTGAGGCCGTCTTCCTCGACATCCCATCCCATGATGTCCAGCGATTGCGGCCAGGTGTGCTCGCCCATCGCTTCAAAGCGCGGTCCGTCGCCTTCGGTGGAAAGAATCGCGCCGGCTGCCCCGTCACCGAACAGCGCCGTCGCCACGATGTTGCTTTTCGATGTGTCGCTTTTGCGGAAGGTCAGCGCGCAAAGCTCGACGACGAGATACAGCACCTTGCTGCCTGGCCGCGCTTCTGCCATCGCCGCCGCGCGCGAAATGCCGACGACGCCGCCGGCACAGCCCAGACCGAATATCGGCAGGCGTTGTTTGTCGCGGCGCATCTTTAGCCGCTCCACGACTAGCGCGTCCAGGCTCGGCGTCGCAACGCCGGTGGTGGACGCGACGACGATGGTGTCGATGTCCTCGACCTTCAGCTTGGCTTCCGCAAGCAGCTTGCGCGCCACTTCCTCGAGCAGGTTCACTGCGTTCTCGACGAAGAGTTCCGTGCGGTCCACCCAGCCATGCGGCTCGTTGTACCAGTCGATCGGTACGCAAGAGTACCGTTTGTCGATGCCGGTGTTCACGAACACCGGCATGAGGCGTTCAATATCGCGAACCTTCTGGAACAACTGCCCGGCGCGGTCCGCCGCAGCGCTCTGGTCGATGGGGTAGGGCGGCACGGCGCTTTTCAGCGCGAGCAAACGCGTTTGCATCAAATGATCTCGAAAGACTGTTGTGCCACTCCGCCATCATCATAGCGCCGGTTTCGCGCGTGACAAATCGACCAATCCGGCCAGCAGCGCCAGCGCGCCATAGGCGATCAGCGCGGTCTGCGCCTCCGCCGCAGGCGAGGCAGGCGGTGGCCCAAATACGCCGTAAAGCTCGACCGCTGCCATCGCCGCCACGAACAACCACAGCCAGGCGTTTCCGCGCCGCTTCGCAGGCACGAACCGCGCATAGAGCCATGCGCCGACAAACAGCGAGAGCAATTCCAGCGGCAGACTGATCCAGAGCCAGCGCCACAACCCGAAGCCGACTTTCAGGTCGCCCCAGATCCACAGATCGGGCATGTGAACCACAAGATCGAGAAGCCAATGCGAGAAAACGGCGAGCGCGGTGGCCGCGAAGACGGCAAGCTTCTGCCGGCGGAAGAACAACGACACGACTCCGCCGAAAACGAGCGAGATGATCGTCGCGCCGATCAATCCATGCGTGTAGGGCATGAAGTAGAGATCGAGCGTGCTGCCTTGCGTGAAGCCGGGAACGATCCGCACCTTCTCGATGCCGAGAAGAACGAGCGTGGACCAGATCACATCCAGCCATTGCACCGCGATGAAATAGACCCACAGCGGAACGCGCTGAACGGCTGCCTTGGCGCCGAATGCCGGCCCGTAATGTCCGATGAACATGTTCGCCCCTTTAAGCCGGCTTCAGATTTTTGCGGCTGAGATGCGTGTCGCCGAAGCCGGTCGCATATTTCAAACCGTAGCCCAACGCGCGGTCGAAGCCGATATGCGCCATCCAGATGAGCGCGACGGCGAGTGCCGGATGTTCGCCCGACATCAGCCCCCAGCCGGCCAGGAGCAGCGGCCCGATCATCGCATGCAGCGCGTTGTAGCCGATGGCGCCGGCACGCGGGCCGAACAGGTATGCCGCGAAAGTCACATCGGGCACGAAGAACAGGATCGCGAACGTCTTCCAGTCTCCGCCGATATGCTGATAGAGCCCCGCCGATGCCGCCAGCATCGCCAGTCCTTCAAGCTGCAACACCGCCTTCACGCCGCCTGTCGCCATGACCTTCCTCCGTGGTTGACGGACGAAAGATGGTGCTTGCCCGCCTAAACAGGAATTGCCGAAGAGCGTCTCTCTGCTATACATTTCTGCATGGACCTTGGCTGGGATCATTATCGCTCTTTCCTCGCGGTCGTCCGGCGCGGCAGCCTTTCGGCGGCGGCGCGCGACCTGGATCTGACGCAGCCGACGCTGGGCCGTCACATCGCCGCGCTGGAGAAAGCCATCGGCGCGAAGCTGTTCACGCGCTCGCAGACCGGATTGAAACCGACGCAGACGGCGCTGGAACTGGTGCCTCATGCCGAAGCGATGGCGGCTTCCGCGGAAGCGCTGCAACGCGCCGCCTCGGGCGAAGCGGACACCGCGCGCGGCACGGTGCGCGTGACCGCCAGTGAGATCGTGGGCGTGGAGATATTGCCGCCCATACTGACGGCGTTCCGCGAGAAGCATCCGCAGATCGCGATCGAGCTGTCGCTGTCCAATCAAAGCCAGGATCTGCTCCGGCGCGAAGCCGACATCGCCGTACGCATGATCAAGCCGACGCAGAAGGCGCTGGTCGCCCGCAAGATCGGCGATGTGGAGTTGGCGCTGTTCGCGCACCGCCGCTATCTCGCCAAACACGGTACGCCGGAAACGCTGGACGATCTGATGCGGCACACGATCATCGGCTTCGATGCCGACGATGCGCCCGTGCGCGGCATGAAAGGCCGGCCGGTAACGCGTGAGCTTTTTGCCTTCCGCAGCGACAACGACCACGCCCAGCTCGCCATGTTGCGGGCCGGCTTCGGCATCGGCGGCACCCATATGCGCATCGCCGCGCGCGACAAAAATCTGGTGCATCTGCCGTTCGAGGCTTTCGAGATGAACCTGCCGGTATGGCTTGTGATGCATGAGGATCTGCGCGGCGCGCGGCGGGTGCGCCTTCTCTACGAGCATTTGGCGGAGGGCCTTTGCGCGCATATCGCCGCGCGACCGTCGAACCACGCCAAGAAGCCCGCAAAATCCGCTGGTTAAAGGGGGTGGACAGGCGGGCCGGGGATGGCCTATACCCGCCCACCTTTCGCGGGCCTGAAGCCCTCGAACATGACGCGGGATGGAGCAGCCCGGTAGCTCGTCAGGCTCATAACCTGAAGGTCACAGGTTCAAATCCTGTTCCCGCAACCATCATGAGCACACGAT
>JBQCJO010000159.1:0-16980 GCA_051952735.1 Rhizomicrobium sp. | reverse complement strand
CTTGTCGAGAAGCGACTCCTTCATGCCGGGCAGCGACGTCGAGATGAGCGCAGCCTTGCGCGGTTTGAACGCGGCAACCCGCAGCGTATCGCGATCCACCATCTCTTCGGCGCGTTTCACCGCGATGGCGGGCGCCGCGAACGGGATGATCTTCACGGTCGCGAGCATCTGTCCGGTTTTTACGGCAGTATAAGGAGCCAATGTCGCCAAGGTGACAGACTCATCGACCGCATTGAGTGCATCGATCTTCGCGGCGTCGACGACGAAGACGCCGTCGGCCGTTGCATAGAGGTTGGCGCGCCCGGTGAATGCGGCGCCGATACGCACATTCTCTCCACCAAGGCGCGCCGCAATCCGTGTGGCGGATTCGTCCTCAGGCACGTCGTCGGGACCGAGGCGCGCCACCGTGACGGTCGCAAGGCCCGCCTTTGCGATGGCCGAAAGGTCTTCGGCGGAGAGTATTCGGCCTTTGCGCAGAAGCTTGCCGTTCGCGCGCACGCCATGCGCCAGGATCGCGCCCAGCGCTGTTTCAACCGGGACGGTTTCGAATAGCATCGCCGGTGATTTTAAGCGCCCAAGGCTGCGCGCGGCAAACACAGGCAGGCCCGCAAGCCGCCGCCCACGCGGTTCTCCATGGTGATGGAGCCGCCATGGCCTTCGGCAATAGCCTTCACGAGCGTAAGGCCAAGTCCGGAGCCGCCGGTTTCCGAACTGCGCGAACTCTCCAGACGAACGAAGGGGTCAAAGACGCGGATGCGATCTTCTTCCGCTATCCCCGGCCCTTCATCCTCGACGACGATTTCGTAAACCTCGGGCGTTTCGGTGAGCTTCACGGCGGCTTTGCCGCCATAGGCGACCGCGTTTTCGATGAGATTTCTCGCGGCGCGGCGTATCTCGCTCGGCCGGCACATCAGCGGCGCCGGTTCATGCGGCGTCCAGGTCACGGGTTTGTCCATATCCTCCAGATCCGCGCAGACGCTTTCGATGAGCGCCGCGATATCCACCTTGCGCATCGCTTCCCAGCCCGCGCCACGCGCAGCGGAGAGCACCGCATCCGTGAGGTCCTGAAGCTCTTCGAGATTCTTTTGCAGGCGCTCACGCACCTCCGCGTCGTCGATGAATTCAGCGCTGATGCGCATCGCGGTGATCGGCGTGCGCAGGTCATGGCCCACGGCGGACAGCAATTGCCGCTGCCGTGCGAGTGTGCGCGCGACCTGATCGGTCATGACGTTGAACGCATGGGCCGCGCGCTTGACGTCGTCCGGTCCTTCTTCGGGCACATGTTCGGCCTGGGCGCCGCGTGCCGCCTGCGCCGCCGATGTCGCCAGTTGCGAAAGGGGACGCGCGACGCGGCTGGCGATAAAGGCCGCTGCGATTGAGGTCGTGAGAATGGCCACGACGGCGGCAATCACGATCTGCAAGGGCCACGGCGCCGGCGGAGGCTGATAGAGTGTCGTTGTGAGTTCCGTGCCGCGCACGACGGGCACCGTCACGTCGAGCACGGCGATGGGCCTGTCGCCTCCGGGGAAACGCGGTGCGTTTTTCGGATCGCGGTACTTCACCAGCACGCTTTGTCTTTTGTTCTCCGGAAGCAGCACGCGCGCACGCGCGGCGATCGTCTGCTCGCGGTCATTCATCTGTTCGGCAAGAGGGCGGCCGCGATGAACTTCAAAATGCCAGACGGTGGAGCTCAAGGCGCGGGCAGCCGCCTCTCGCTGTTTCGCCGGAATGGCGCCCAGCAAGGTCGATGCGGAAACCGCGCGGTCGATCACCCGGTCATTGAGCGCGGATTGATTCTGCCGCTCCTGGCCGAGCTGAAACCATGTCGCGACGCCGACATTCGACAGCAGCACGGCCGCCGCCGTGACCACGACAAGCTGCGCGCCGAGCGTGCGCGGCCACCAGTTCGCAGGCCAAAGCCTCATTCGTTTTCGGGTTCCACCGCCATCATGTAACCGCCGCCCCAGACGGTTTTGATATAGCGCGGATTCTTCGGGTCTGGCTCGATCTTTTTGCGCAGCCGGCTGACATGGTTGTCGATCGAGCGATCGAACAGCTCCGCATCGCGGCCCTTGGTGATGTCCAAAAGCTGGTTGCGGGTGAGGGCGATCTTGGGCCGCTCCAGAAGCGCCTGAAGCAGGCTGAACTCGCCGCTGGACAGCGCCATCGCCACACCGTCGGCGCCGATCAGCTCGCGCTGCCCCGTGTCGAGCATCCAGTCGCCGAATTTGATCCGTTCCGCTTCTGGCGGCTTCTGGCGCGGTGGAAGCGCTTGCGTGCGCCGCAGGACGGCGCTGATGCGCGCGATCAGTTCGCGCGGCGAAAAGGGCTTCGGGATGTAATCGTCCGCGCCCATCTCCAGTCCGATGATGCGATCCACTTCCTCGCCGCGTGCGGTGAGCAGGATCACGGGGATCTGCGAGGTCTCACGGATGGAACGGCAAAGGCTCAATCCGTCCTCGCCAGGCATCATGATGTCGAGCACGACCAGATCGATCGCCGCGCCTTTCATCACCTTGCGGGCCGCCAGCGCATCGGCAGCCGTCGTGGCGCGATAGCCGTGCTCGCGCAGATACCGGCCAAGGGGCTCGCGGATATCGCGCGCGTCCTCGACGATCAGCACATGCGGCTTCGCTTCTTCCCGGACCATCAACATGACTCCACGATGCTAGGACAATTGAACATGCGCAAATCCCGATTGTCTCAAAGTATCGCGGGAACGGAAGGTGCACATGGGCTGTGACCACTTTTCTCGAGAAAGACAAAGTTTCGATACCGGACGCCAGCATCTTAGCCAACCAGGGGAGCGTATTTTGAAGGAGACTTGGGATGAAGCCCTTTGTTCGATACGCGCTGCTTTTGAGCGCAGTGGTGATTGCGGGTGGCGGGGTTGCTGCCGCGCAAATGGATCGCAAACCGGCGGCGCAGCATGGATATTCCGGCAATGGCGCGAGCTACAGCCATAGCCGTGGCGCGGCGAAGTTTTTCAAATACGACGTGAATCACGACGGCAAGGTCACGCGCGATGAAATGAACCGCGTTCTCGGCCAGCAGTTCGCCCAGGCCGCTGGGGCCGCGCCCACAGTAGGGCAGGCGCAATTCATCGCCTATCGGATGAAGGATTTGCGCGCCCATACCGTGCAGATGTTCCGGCGCGCCGATTGGAACGGTGACGGCAGGCTCTCGCTCGAAGAATACACGACGCCGGAACGTGTGCGTTTCCAATATGCGGATCGCGATGGAACGGGCGTGATCTCCTGCGGTTTCCACACGACGAATACGAATAACCAGAGCGGCCATCGCGGTCGTGGCCATGGCGGCGGGCGTGGGCGGCGTGGCGGGTTCTGCAAGAGTGCGGATCTCAATCACGACGGTCAGGTCACGCATGCCGAGTTCGACAAGGCGATTCAGCAAGAGTTCGCCGTGGCTGCAAAAGGTGGATCGCTGAACGCGGATTCCTATTTTGGCATCATCGCCGCGCATGTCCGTGACTCGAGCACCAGGATGTTTGCGCGTCTCGACAAGAACCATGACGGCAAAGTTGATCGCGGCGAGTTCGCGGAATCGCAGACGCGGTATTTCGCAAAGCTGGACCGCAACAACGACGGCGTTGTGACGCGCGATGAGTTCTATGCCGCGCGCCGCACGGCATCGGCCTATTCACGAAAACCGGGTCAGGGCTGATCCGGCTGGTTTTGTGCGGGCGGCATTCGTTCCCCTTGCCGCCCGCGCAAGCCGCCTATTGTTTGGCACCGCGCAAGGCGAGGGTGATCTCGGCGAGGATTGCGACGGCGATTTCGGCTGGAGAGCGCGCGCCGATATTGAGGCCGATGGGGCCGCGGATGCGCGACAATTCGTTGTCGCCGAAACCTTCGGCTTTCATGCGGGCCTGTCGTGCGGCTTGCGTCTTCTTCGATCCGAGTGCGCCGATATAGAAACAGTTCGATTTGAGCGCCACGACAAGCGCGGGATCATCCAGCTTCGGATCGTGCGTCAGCAGCACCACGGCACTGCGCGGCGTGAGCGGTTGTTTCGCCAGCGCCTCGTCGGCCCAATCATGCGATAGCGCAACACCGGGAAATCGCTCCGCCGTCGCGAAGGCGGTGCGCGGGTCGATGATGCGTACGCCATAGCCCGCCACCGCTGCCATCTGGCTCAGTGGTTGCGCGATGTGGACGGCGCCAACAATCACCAGGTCGAGCGGCGGATTGTAGATTTCCAGAAACCAAATCCGTCCCTCGATCTCAATACTTGCACTTTGGTCCGCGCGGGCCGCCTCTGCAGCCGCGAGGCCCAGCGCGGATTTGTCCGTATGCGGATCGATGAGCTTTTCACCGCCGCTTGCGAGATCCACGGCGCGCACAATCGCTTCGCCGCGTCTGCGAGCCGCGTTCAGCGCCGTGAGCGTTTCTCGTTTCATTCGGGCCAGCGGTTCGACGAACACTTCGATACGCCCGCCGCAGGCCAGGCCGGCCGACCACGCCTGCTCATCGCTCACGCCGAACTCCAGCTTGCGGACCTTGCCGTCCTTCATCGCATTGAGCGCGTCTTCAATGACGGCGCCTTCGACACAGCCGCCTGACACGGAGCCGACGAACGCGCCGTCATCGCGCACCGCGATCTGGCTTCCCGCCGGCCGCGGGGAAGAGCCCCACGTCTTCACGACCGTGCCGAGCGCCACTTTGTGGCCTTCGCCCAGCCAATCGGCGGCGGTCGTCAGAACATCTTGCTCAGTGGCCGTCATGGGCGATCGCATGTTCAACCGCGCGCTTGGCCATCACGCCGACCAGATGCGCGCGATATTCAGCGGAAGCATGGATATCGGAGTTCAAATCGCCCGGATCGACTTCGATGTTTTCAATAGCTTCCGGCGTGAAGCTCTTTGCCAGTGCTGCTTCCATCGCCGGGACACGGAAGACGCCGGGGCCGGCGCCCGTCACGGCGACACGGATGCCGCTCTTTGTCTGTGCCACGAATACGCCCGCCATCGGATAGCGCGAAGCCGGATTGGCGAATTTCTGGTAGCCCGATCGCTGCGGCTTCGTGAACGCGACCTCAGTGATGATTTCGCCATCTTCCAGGGCCGTGGAGAACATGCCCGTGAAGAAGTCGTCGGATTTGATCTGGCGCTTGGTTGTCTTGACCGTCGCGTCGAGTGCCAGCACCGCCGCGGGGTAATCCGCCGCCGGATCGTTGTTCGCGAGCGATCCGCCAAGCGTCCCGGCCGCGCGCACCGCGGGATCGCCGATATGCGCCGCAAGATGCCCCAGCGACGGGATGAGCCGCCGCACATCCGCAGACGAGGCCACTGTGCCATGCGTCGTTGCCGCACCGATGGTGAGCACATCGCCGTTCACGCGGATGAACGACAACTCGGCCAGTTTCGAAATATCGACCAGCGCCGAAGGGTTGGCGAGGCGCATCTTCATGGTCGGAATGAGTGTCTGTCCGCCCGCGAGCAGTTTCGCGTCCGGATTGCTGGCAAGCATGGCCTGCGCGTCCTGAAGCGATTTCGCGCGCTTGTATTCGAAGGGATAGGGGATCATGCCGCGCCCATCTTCTTCGACGCATCCTCGATGGACGAGACGATGTTGTGATAGCCGGTGCAGCGGCAGATGTTGCCTTCCAGCTCATGCCGGATCGCATCGCGGTTCATCGCACCGTTGCGCTTGATCGCATCGACCGCGGTCATGATCATGCCGGGCGTGCAGAAGCCGCATTGAAGCCCGTGGTTCTCGCGGAAGGCTTCCTGCACCGGATGTAGCTTGCCGTCCTTTGCAAGGCCTTCGATGGTCGTCACCTGCGTGCCCTGTGCCTGCACGGCGAACATGGTGCAGGCCTTCACCGGGCGCCCGTCCACATGCACCACACAGGCGCCGCACTGGCTGGTATCGCAGCCGATATGCGTGCCTGTCAGACGCAAATTCTCGCGCAGGAAATAAACCAGCAGCGTCCGGTCTTCGATGTCTGCCGAAACGGGCTTGCCGTTCACCGTCATGGAAACGGTGGTCATGTCATATTCTCCGTATCGAATAGCGATTGTCCGAAAGTGTCGGCCCGTGCACGCAAGGCGTCAAGCGTCAGAGACTTACACCGAAAAGCACGAGCAGAATGACGATCACGGCGATCAGGCCGACAACCCAGATCTCCGGCGCCAGACCTTCGCGCTTGGCGGATTGAAGATCCGACGCGACTTCGGGCTCCAGCGACGGCGCCGATGAATCCAGAACGACTTCGCCGGGAGGGCCAGCGCTGCCGACTGCGGATGCGGCAGCGATAGCACCTGCGAAGCGTGCGAAAAAATCATCGGCGATCTGCTTCGCAGCGCCGTCGATCAAGCGCTGGCCGATCTGCGCCAGCTTGCCGCCCACGCTGGCTTTCGCGGTGTAGGTGAGGACCGTTCCGCCATCTTCGCGCGTCAAGGCAATTTCGGCTTCTCCTTTGGCGAAACCGGCGACGCCGCCTTGGCCTTCGCCACGCAACGTCGCGCGATGCGGCGGATCGAGATTCTCCAGAGCGACTTTGCCTTTAAAGGTCGCCTTCACCGGACCGATCTTGAGCGTCACCGCCGCTTCAAAATGCGTGTCGTCGGTTTTGACCATGCTCTCGCAGCCAGGAATGCAGCTCTTGAGGATTTCCGGATCGTTGAGGGCCGCCCATACGATTTCGGGCGAGGCCGGGATCAGATAGCGGCCGGAAAAATCCATGACAGGTGATGCTCCTTGGGCGCGGATTCGAGAATAGAAAACAGCTTCAACGTCTTAGTCTTGGGTCTAAACAGTTAACACGCAGCCGAACCCTTCATGGCGTAAAGCTTTTATGTCAACGATGGTTGTGTTAACCTTATTTTTACTATCAGAAGTTCCGTAAATCGGGGCACGGGGATGGAAACGCGTACAGTGGCTTCGCTGGGGGCAGGCGAAACGCCGTTTGAAGTATCAGGCCTCATCAAGTGGTTCGACCTCGCCAAAGGCTACGGCTTCATCAAGCCGTCAAGCGGCCAGCAGGGCGACATTCTTCTCCACCAGACATGCGTGCGTCAGTCGGGGTTCAAGAACGCCTATGAAGGCGCGAAGATCACCTGCGAAGCCGTGCAGGGTCCCAGAGGCCTTCAGGCCAAGCGCGTGATCGCGCTCGACAACTCCACAGCAGCGCCGCAGGCACAGGCGCAACAGCGCACGAGCCGGTTCACCTCGGAGCCGCGCGGACCTGCCTTCGAGGCCACGGTGAAATGGTTCAACCGCGGCAAAGGCTACGGTTTCGTTTCACGCGGTCCCAACACGCCGGACATCTTCGTCCATATGGAAACGCTGCGGCGCTACGGCTTGCGTGAGTTGCAGCAAGGCCAGCAGGTGCGTGTGCGCGTGGGCGATGGCCCGAAAGGCGAACTGGCGGCCGAGATCGCAATCGTCGACGCCTGATAGAAACGGCAGCGTTGTGCTATAGGTCGCGCGCGTTTGGGCGGCGAGGTGTCATGCGTATTGTGTCTTTCCTGGCGGCGGTTGTGTTCGCACTCGCCGCGACCGCATGTGCTGCCGATCCCGAGCCGCCGGCAAAGCCGTTGCCGCACACGACGCTCGCGATCGGCACAGCGGCAGGCGAGGTGACATTCGACGTCGAGGTGGCGGCCGATTGGCGCTCCCAGGAATACGGTCTGATGAACCGCAAATCCCTGCCAAAGAACGCCGGCATGATCTTCGATTTCGGCACGCCCACGATGACCAGCTTCTGGATGAAGAACACGCTCATCCCGCTCGACATGATCTTCATCCGTCAGGACGGGACGATCTCGTCCATCGCGCCGGACGCCGTGCCGATGTCGCTGGATTCCATCAGATCGGTCGAGCCGGTGCGTGCCGTTCTGGAGATCAATGGGGGGGAGGCTGCCAGGCTTGGGATCTATGCAGGGCAGAAGGTCCATAGCGCCATTTTCGGGAACGCGGCCAAGCCGCATTGATGCCCGGCTAACGAGCGTGTAAGCACCCGGTTCGGCCCGGGGCGTAGCTCAGCCTGGTAGAGCACTAGCTTTGGGAGCTAGGGGTCGCGAGTTCGAATCCCGCCGCCCCGACCAGCCTTCGCTCGCGGAGCGAGGGAAGGATGTCGCGCCATAGCCCGGAGGGCGACGGCGGACCGGTTGCCGCGAGCTACGGCTCGGCGAGCCGGAATGTTGATTGGAAGGAGAGGACCATGCGCGCGCGTATCTATCGCCCGGCCAAGAATGCGATGCAGTCCGGCAAGGCGCGCACCAAAGCGTGGATCCTCGAATTCGAGCCTGAGACCGCAAAGCGCCCCGATCCGCTGATGGGTTGGACCAGCAGCAACGACATGCGCCAGCAGGTGCAACTCGATTTCGATACGTCGGAGGAGGCCATCGCCTATGCCGACAGGAACGCGATTCCCTATCAGGTGTTCGAACCGCACACGCCCACACCGCGTCCCAAGTCCTACGCCGACAATTTCAGATTTGATCGCAAGGTCCCCTGGAGCCACTAGGCTTCCGCGGGCACCTCAAAAAAGAAACCGGAAGGGCATACTCTTCCGGCAGCCTCGTTGCGTTCCGGCCCCGTAGCTCAATGGATAGAGCACCAGCCTTCTAAGCTGCGATATCTAGGTTCGATTCCTAGCGGGGCCGCCAGCCTTCGCTCGCGAAGGGAGTGAAGGCGCATCCGCCGAAGCCTTGGCGAAGGCGGACTGTTGCCGCGAGCTACGGCTGGCAGGCCAACCAGAGACTCCAAAAAACATCAGCCTCAACCCATTTCTGAGCTGAGGCTGATATCGAGATGAAACCTCTCAGTATTCCGGCGGTGGCGGGGGCGGCCCATAGGGCGGCGGAGGCGGAGGTCCGTAGCCGGGAGGCGGTGGCGGATAATCGCGGTAGCCCGGACGATAGCGCCCCGGCACCGGCACTTCGTTTCCGCGCGACGTCATGCATTGGGCATAGGCCGCATCATAGGCGCGCTGCACACCGTATTGCTTGTAGCCGGGATCGGACGAGGCGTTGCCGATGAGGCCGCCGGCCGTGCCGCCGATGATGGCGCCCTTGGTGTCGCCCACGGCGGCCCCCAGACCGGCGCCGATTGCGGCGCCGAGAATCGTATTGGTGGCCGTCTTGTCGTTCGCACGGTCGACGCGACCCTGGGTGCGGTCATAGGCATAACGTTGGCAATCGTAGTCGTCGCGATCGAACGCTTGCAGACTCTTGCCCTTGCCGGGCATGGCCGAGAAGGACGGCCCTTCTGGCGCACTCGCGCATCCGGCGAGCAGCAGCACGGCGAGCGAAGCGATAATGGGGGTCTTACGCATGGAACTTTGGCTTCCTTGAATGAACGGCGCACCACTAAACGCGCCGCAAGGCGCAATCGTGGCATGGGTTGCAGGATGAAATTCGCTGCATGAACGCCCGCTGAACGGCATCCGTTAAGCCTCCGCCATCTTCCCGTCATGATTATTTTTGTGCACCGGGAAACCGGAAAGCGATGGCGCGTTAAAGCTGCAATTGGGGGAAGCGGCTGGGACGGCCATTGGGTTTATGGTCATGGGCAGGACAGGGCAGAGATTTTTGGTTCATCTGGCGTTTTCGGCAGCCGCGGCGGTTATCACGCCAGCGATGGCGGCGGGTCTGGTTGCCGGCGCATCGGCGGGATCACAAGCGATTGGTAGCGCCATCTATCCACCGGACAATGACGCAAGCGCTGCAGCGGGCGCCGACACCGGTGCACAGACGGCAACGCACCCGCCGGCGAAGTTGAGCGTGCTTGCGGGCAACGATGCGCAGGCATGGGAAAGCGCCCATTCGGTGCACGTCGAATTCGCCAAGCGTTCGCCGCACTAACGGGCTTTCCACTACGGCAAGCCGTGCGCGTTCCGCTTGAAGCAGAGCGTCAATGTGGGAACATCCTCTGTCCGCACGGAGGATGAGATGAGCGAATTTCCCGATGTTCTGTATGAGGTGAAGGATCGCGTCGCGACAGTGACGCTGAACCGTCCCGACCGCCTCAACGCCTACACCGGCCGCATGGCCGGCGGTATCAAGCAGGCCTTCGCGAAGGCGGCGAACGACTCCGATGTACGCGTCATCGTGCTCACGGGCGCGGGGCGCGGCTTCTGCGCAGGGGCGGATATGGACGTTCTTTCCGCGCATGTCGCAGAGGGCGGAAACTCGGCCACGCGTACAACGCCCGGCGAGATCGACAAGGCGTTTTCGTCATCGCTCGGGCCGAACATCGACGAGCATTTCACGGACGCCGAACGCTTCGGTTATTTCGCGCGCACCAAGAAGCCCATCATTGCCGCCATCAACGGTCCGGCGGCGGGCATCGGCCTTATCATGGCGCTCTATGCCGACATTCGCTTTGCGGCGGACAAGGCCGTTTTCACGACGAGCTTCGCCCAGCGCGGATTGATCGCGGAACACGGGATCTCATGGCTTCTGCCGCGTCTGGTGGGGCAGGCGAACGCGCTGGATCTGCTGCTCTCCGCGCGCAAAATCAACGCGAAAGAGGCGCAGCGGCTCGGTCTTGTGAACGAGGTGTTCGCGCAGGAGAATTTCATGGACAACGTCTTGGCCTACGCACGGCACATGGCCGATACGGTATCGCCACGCTCGATGGCCGTGATGAAGGCGCAAATCTGGAAATCCAATTTTCAGGATTTCAATGAAGCCCTTGCCGTCGCCGATACCGAGATGAAAACGAGCCTGGCCAATCCGGAATTCAAGGAAGGCGTGGCCCACTTCCTCGAAAAGCGCCCACCCAAATTCGCCGATATCTGACGCGCTTGGATTGCAAGATTGACCTGCGTCCCCGACGGGCTAAAACCCGCGGCCGGATATTGAACAAGATTTGGAAAGAGCCATGAAAATCGTGGGCGGAAGATGGTCGAACTGGTCCGGGGGCGTGACCAGCAAACCCAAACAGGTCGTCGCGCCGAAGGATGAAGTGGCGCTCGCGGCAGCGATCCGCTCGACCAGCGATACGGTGCGTGCGCCGGGCAGCGGCCATTCCTTTACGCCCGTCTGCGCCAGCAATGGCATGATCGTCGATCTCGCCGCGTTCACAGGGCTGAAAAGCGTCAATAAGGAGAAACTCACCGCGACGTTTGGCGCGGCCACGCCGCTGTGGGCCATCGGTCCTGCGCTGCTGAAAGAAGGTCTCGGCCTCAAGAACATGGGCGATATCGATCGCCAGACTCTTGGCGGCGTTGTTGGAACCGGCACGCATGGCACCGGACGAACGCTTGGCAGCTTTTCCGCGGCCGTTGCCGGATTCAAGCTCGTCACCGCGAATGGCGATCTGTTGAACTGCACACCGGAAGAGAATTCCGAGGTGTTCGCGGCGGGACGTTGCTCCATCGGCACGCTGGGGGTGATGACCGAGATCACCATGCATGTGCGCCCTGCTTACCGGCTGGTGGAAAAGAACTTTCTGATGCCGCCGGATGAGCTGTTCTCAAAGCTCGACAGCCTCGTGAACGAGAACCGGCATTTCGAGTTCTTCTGGTTTCCGTATGCCGACGTCGCGATCTGCAAGTCGCTCAACGAAACGACCGAAGTCGCTCCCGAACCGCGCAACGCAGAGCAAATGTACGAGCGCGGGAAAAAGGGAAGTTCGCAGGAGAAGACCTTTGCGGCAATCAACGCCGTTCTGCCCTATACGCCATTCCTTCTGAAACGCACGCACACGCTGTTTTCACAATTGATGCCCGGTGCGCCGAAGGTTCGTTGGAGCAGCGAGATTCTGCCGAGCCCGCGCACCGTCCGGTTCAACGAGATGGAATACGCCGTGCCTTACGCAAAGGGCCCGGATGCCATCCGTGAAGTGGTCGCCAAGATTCGCAAGGACCGGATCAACACCGGCTTTCCCATCGAATATCGCAGCATCGCGGCGGACGACGTCTGGATCAGCCCGTTCCAGGGCCGCGAAAGCGCGACCATCGCGGTCCATCAGTATCGAACGGTGGACACCAAGCCGTACTTCGACGCCTGCGAGGCGATCTTCAAGCGTTATGAGGGGCGTCCACACTGGGGCAAGCGCCATTCGCGCACGAGCCGCGATTTGGCCACGGTTTATCCGGAATTCGGACGGTTTCAGGAACTACGCAGGCGCCTCGATCCGCAGGGAAAGTTCTTGAATGCCCACTTGCGGAGTATATTTGAGTAGGCGGGAGAGACGAGACGCATGTCGCGGAAGACCAAGGCTTTCTGGGCAAGTGTTGTCCTCGGCGCGATTCTCGCGATTGCCGTTGCCGAGGAGAACTGGCTGATGGCTGCCATTGTCGGCGCCGCCGTCGTCGCCACGCTTTGGGTTTTCGTTCACGCCTATCCGCGCGATCTCGCGCCGCCCGCCGACCGCCGTCACGAGAACACCGTGCGCCGCAAGGCAGGCTTGAAACCGCGCTAAGCCAATTTGCGATAGAAGCAGACCGCTTCGCCCGTGTGGCACGCGGGACCCTTCTGATCGACCTTCAGCAGCAACGCGTCGCCATCGCAATCGACGTAGATTTCGACAAGCTTTTGCGTGTGGCCCGAGGTTTCACCCTTCGTCCAGAGCGATTGGCGCGAGCGCGACCAGTAGGTGACGGTGCCGCCTGCGAGCGTCTTTTCCAGAGCTTGGCGATTCATCCACGCCAGCATCAGCACCGCGCCAGATTTGGCGTCCTGCGCGATAGCCGGAACCAAACCATCGGAATTGAACGCGACGGCTTTCAGGAAATCGGCGCGCGAGATCGTTTGGCTCATGCGAGTTTCGCCAGCGCCTGGTCCAGATCGGCGATGAGGTCGCCGGCATCTTCGAGGCCTGCATGAATGCGAACGACGCGGCCTTTCGCATCGAATGGCGCAGCCGACCGGTGAATTTTCGCGGGCACGATGAGGCTTTCGTATCCGCCCCAGGAATAGCCCATGCCGAACAGCTTGAGACTGTCCATGAAGGCAGCGAAGCGGCTGTGTGGCGTGTCTTTCAGCACAACGCCGAAAAGCCCGGTCGAGCCTTTGAAGTCGCGCTTCCAGAGCGCATGCCCGGGATCGGATTCGAGGGCAGGATGAAGCACCCGCTCCACCGCGGGATGTTTCGCCAGCCACTGCGCGAGTGTCAGCGCCGTTTCCTCATGGCGCGCGAGGCGCACCGGCATCGTGCGAAGCCCGCGCAGGGCAAGGTAGCAGTCGTCGCCGCTGGCGTAGAGACCGAGGTCGGCATGGGTGTGCTCCAGCCGCTCGCGATGGCTTTCATTCGCGGTGACATAGCCGATCATCACATCGGCATGGCCGCCCACATATTTCGTCGCCGCCTGGATCGACAGATCGACGCCGTGTGCGAAGGCATTGAAGAAGATTGGCGTCGCCCAGGTGTTGTCGAGCAAAACCGAAGCGCCATGCCTATGTGCGACGGCTGCAATTGCCGGCACATCCTGCACCTCGAACGTCAGCGAACCGGGACTTTCGCAGAAAACCGCGCGCGTGTTCGGCTTCATCAGTTTTTCGATGCCCGCGCCAAGCAACGGATCGTAATAGGTCGTCTCGATCCCGAACCGCTTGAGCGTGCGATCGCACAGCAGGCGCGTCGGGTGATAGCAACTGTCCACCATCAGCAGATGATCGCCCGCGCCACACACTGCCTGAATGGCGAGCGCGATGGCGCCAAGCCCCGACGGCGCGACGATGGTGCGCGCGCCGCCTTCCAGTTCATTCACCGCTTTCTCGAAACTGTCTGAGCTGGGCGTGCCGCGGCGGCCATAGAAGTAGGGCACATCGCCGGATTCCAGCGTGGCGAGATCGCGATAGAGGATCGTGGAGGCGCGATAGACCGGCGTGTTCACGGCGCCGAAATGCTCGGACGACATGCGCCCGGCATGTGTCGCGATGGTTTCCGGATTCAGGTTCTTGTCGTCACTCACAACATGTCATTCCCGCGCAGCGGCGAACATCTATCGCCGCCACGCGGGCCATGACAAGTCAGGTCACGCGTTAGGTCACTGGCGGCTCGGCCTGCGGCTGCGCCAGTTCGTTCGGGCGCGATGCGGGCTTGGCATCGAGGATCGGCTTGAGCGGGAAGTTGAAGAGCCACGTCAGCACGCCCGCGCCGAACGCCAGCGCGGCGCAAAGCAGGAAGAAGTGGTCCTTCGTCATCACGCTGAAATAGGTGCCGACATAGCCCTGCAGCAGATTTCCGGTGAAGTTGGTGATGAACCACAGGCCCATCATCGCGGACAGGATCTGCGGCGGCGCCACGCGCGCGACCAGCGCCAATCCGATCGGCGACAGATAGAGCTCGCCCATCGTGATCACCGCGAAGAACGCCAGCAGCCACAGCCAGCTTGCTTCGCCATGTGGGCCCGTCACCCAAACCGCCACGGTCATGATGATGTAAGAGAGCGCAACCAGGAACAGACCGAGCGCCATCTTGGTGACGGTGGAGGGTTCCTTGCCACGCGCCGATTGCCGGCCCCAGAAACTCACCACCAGCGGCGTGAAGGCGAAGATCATGAACGGGTTGAACGCCTGGAACCACGTCACCGGGATTTCCCAGTCGATGATCCCCGGAATGAGATGGCGGTTGGTGAAGTCCTGCGCCCACAGGTTCATCGTGTTGCCCTGCTGTTCGTAGGTCGCCCAGAAGAAGGTGACCGGAATGCAGAGCAGGATGAGCGCGACGACCGCTTTCCAGTCGCTGGCTGTCAGCGGCTTTTTCGCTTCCTTGGTGGCTTTCATGCGGCCGACGCGATCCTGCGGCAGCGTGCGCAACGCGAAGATATAGATCAGCTGGCCGATGATCATGCCGATGCCGGCCGCCATGAAGCCGTAGTGGTAGCCGTAGTTCGGATCCTCGCCGAGGCTGCCGCACACCAGCGGGGAGAAGAACGCACCGACATTGATGCCGACATAGAAAATCGAATAGGCGCGGTCGATGCGGCTGTCGCCGGGCCTGTAGAGATTGCCCACCTGCGTGGAGATGTTCGGCTTGAAGAAGCCGTTGCCGATGATGATGAGGAGCAAACCGAGGAACAGCGCCTGCGGCGCCATCAGGACGAACTCGCCGGCCGCCATGATCACGCCGCCGATGATCACGCTGTAGCGCTGCCCAAGCCAGCGATCGGCGATGATCCCGCCAAAGAACGGCGTCAGGTAAACCAGTGCCGTGTAGGCGCCATAGATGGTCGAGGAGAGCGGTTGCACATCGAGCGGCCCGCCTGCGTTGAAAATCAGCTCCAGCAGCCGCTTGATCGACGCATAGCCCCACACGCCGTCGACGGCAGGATGCAGCAGCAGATAGTTGGTGAGGTAGAGCACCAGGATGGCGCGCATCCCGTAATAGGAAAAGCGCTCCCACATCTCGGTGGTGAAGAGATAAGTCAGTCCACGCGGATGACCGAAAAGCTGCGGCGTCTTATCCGCCGTATCGGACGTTGCCATCCCCCATGCCCCCAAAATTTTTGTGACGATGGGAGTGTGCCGTTTTCTCGCGCCAGCGCAATGGGTTAGGAACAGACGCGGAATCTATCGCGCCCGGCGCGCCACGCTTGCCGGATGTTTCACGGCAATTCGATATAGCGGTCTTCGCGTGAGTAGGGGACGAAGCCAAGCCTCTGATAGAGCGGCAGAGCGCGTGGATGATCCAGCGTGCAGGTGTTCACCTTCAGCTTCGGAATGCCGTGCGCCCACGCATTCATCACGGCGTGATAGAGGAAGTAGAAGCCGAAGTGCCGGCCGACAAATTCCGGCATCAATCCGAAATAGGCGAGTTGACCCGCATCGCTCTCCCGAAAATCGAGTTCGGCCATGCCCGCGGGATTGCCTTCCGCGTAGAGCACGAACAATTCCACCTTCGGATGTTGAACGATGGAACCGAGCGCCGCATCGGTGAGCTTCTTGCGGTCCACCCAATAATAGTCGCGGCCCACGGTGTCGTAGAGGTAGCGATAGAAATGTACCGGCGGGTTCTCCGCCTTGATGATCGCGATCTTGCCTTTGGGGATAGGCGGCGGAAGCGCAGCGGGCTTCGCGTCCATGTCCAGAAACGTCACCACGGTGGGTATGCGTTTTTGCCCCGGCTTCAACTGGACAGTCATGTTTCAATCGGCGCGTCCGCGCGCGAACCCCATTCGCTCCAGGAGCCATCATAGAGCGCCGTCTTCTTCGCGCCTAGAACCGCCAGCCCCAGCAGAACGATGGAAGCGGTGATGCCGGAGCCGCAAGTGGTCACAACCGGCCTGGTGGGATCGATGCCGCGCGCGGCGAAAACCTTGGCGAGATCGGCGGGCGGCTTCAGTGTGCCATCCTGGTTCGTGAATTCGGTGTAGGGCGTGTTCGCGCTGCCGGGAATGTGCCCGCCGCGAACGCCGGCACGAGGCTCCGGCTCCTGCGCGAGGAAGCGCGCCGCACCGCGCGCATCGAGCACCTGCTCGCCTTTGGTCGCGATATTGGCTTTCACCTGGTCGAACGTCCGCAGCAGGGCGTTGTTGGGACGCGGCGTGAAATGACGCGGATAGGGCGAGGGCGTCATGTCCTCGATGGGACGATGTTCGGCTTTCCATTTCGGGAAGCCGCCATCGAGGACGACGACATCCTCATGCCCCATCGCGCGCAGCATCCACCACGCACGCGCCGACGAGTAGATGCCGGCGCCGTCGTAAACGACAATCAGATTGCCGTCGCCGAGACCCAGCTTGCGCATCCGGCTCGCGAATTTCGGCGCCGGCGCCAGCATGTGCGGGTAGGGCGACTTCTCGTCCGAAAGATCGTCGATGTCGAAAAAAACAGCCCGCGGAATGTGCGCGGACTCGTATTCCTGTTTCGCGTTGCGTCCGGCCTGCGGCAGATACCACGATGCATCGGCGATCCGGACGTCGGGTGCATCGATGTGCTCGGCCAACCATTCGGTGGAAACAAGCGGCGAGGCTGGCTTCATGACTCGTAGGGAACCCTTATCGCTTCGCGCTTGTCGACCAGCCAATGTGGCACAGGCAGGTTCTTCGAACGCAGGAACT